>CAYOHG010000098.1:0-8966 GCA_964403685.1 uncultured Planctomycetales bacterium | reverse complement strand
GGGCGAGCCGCTGCACTGCCCCAAGTGCGGCACCGACTTTCGCCAGCGACCGGACGCCTGCCGGTCGATCGGCGCCAACCAGGTCGCGCGGCTGAACATGCTCGCGGTGCGGCCCGACATCTTCGATCCCGGCGGGATGGCCCGCTACATGCGCGGGTTTCTCGGCGTACGCACGGGCTTGATCGAATACCCCGTCGCCCCGGCGAAGCTGAGCGTCAGCGTCGACCCGCGGCTGGCGCGAGACGAAAGCTATCGCCCCTGCATCGCCTGCGCCGTGTTGCGCAACCTGCGGTTCGATAACGAGCGCATCAAGCTGCTGATGAATCTCCAGGAGGATCTGCACTGGGCCCTGGGCCGTGACCGCAAGCTCGCTTCGATCGGCGTCTACGATCTCGACAAGCTCAACGCGAGCGGCCGCCCGTTCCGCTACCGCGCGGTCGAACCCGATGAGCTGCGCTTCGTTCCGCTGGTATTCTCGCCGGACGACCCCGCCGCCAGCCTCACACCCCGCGAGATCCTTACCCGCCACAAGACCGGAGTGGCGTACGCGCACCTGCTCTCAAAATGCAGCGCCTACCCGTTGCTCGTCGACGCCGACGGCATGGTCCTGTCGATGCCGCCGATCATCAACAGCGAGGTCACGCGCGTCACGATGGCGACGCGGCAGTGCTTCGTCGACGTCACCGGCCTGGCGCGCCGCACGGTCGAACGCGCGCTGAATATCCTGCTGAGCGGCCTGAAGGAGGTTATGCCGGAGCTGACCATCGAGGCCGTCCGAATCGACTACGCCGATCAACCGGTCGAAACGCCGAACTTTGCGCCGAGCGAGATGACGCTCGACGTGCGGTCGGCCTCTGAGACGATCGGCGTTTCACTCGACGGCCCCGCGCTAGCCGCGCTGCTGGAGCGTATGGGCCACGCGGCGGCCCCACGCTCCGGCGATCAACTGACCGTCCGCGTCCCGGCCTGGCGCAACGACGTGATGCACGCCGTCGACCTGATCGAGGACATCGCCATCGCGTATGGGTACGATCGTCTCACCCGCCGGCTCGTGCCCACGTTCACAGTCGGGCAGCCGCGCGCAATCGAAGAGCGCTGCGGGGTGGTTCGGCGGATCATGACCGGCCTGGGCTTTCACCAGGTGATGACGTTGACGCTGACCAGCGAGGCGGCGGCGTTCGAAAAGTGGGGTCTGCCGGCCGACCCGCGCGCCGTGAAGATCGAGAACCCGATCAGCAGCGAGCAGACCATCTGCCGCGTCTCGCTGCTGCCGGGCCTTCTCGAGACGCTGACGATCAACAAGCAGTATAATCTGCCGCAGCATCTCTTCGAGGTCGGCGATTGCTCGTTTGTGGATGAGGCCGCCGAGACCGGGGCACGCGAGGACCGCTACCTGGCGGCGGCGATGATCGGTCCGGGCGCAGGCTATGCCGACATCCGCGCGGTGCTCGACGCGCTGCTGCATGAGCTGGAGGCTTCAGTGGAGATTCGCGCGGTCGAGCACGCCGCGTTCATACCGGGCCGCGTCGCCGGACTTTTCGTCGGTGACGCCTGGATCGGGACGATGGGCGAGATTCACCCGCGCGGGCTGGAAGCCTGCGGCCTGCGGCACCCGGTCGCGGCGCTGGAAATAAGCCTGGCGACGCTGTTAAGAGATCCGGGGTAGGGCCCGCGCTGGCGACGAGCTGCGCTGGAACACACGGCAGGAACGACCGTTCTGATGAGCGAACTCCCCATCGACGCTGCACTGGTCGGGCAACGCGTGCGCAATCCCAACTGCCCGCAGTGGGGCGACGGCTGCGTAGTGGCGGTGCAGCCCATGCAGGTCCAGGGTCAACCCGTGCAGCGCGTGACGATCGATTTTCCCGTGGTCGGCCGCAAGTCGGTCGTGGTGCCGCCGGCCAGGCTGGTCAGCCCCGCGCCCGAGCCGCAACGCCAGCAGGGCTGGCTTGACACGCTCGGCCGCAACACGCTCGATGACAAGCTGCGCAAGCTGCCCGAGAGCGTGACACAGGTATTCGGGTCGCCGCGCGAGCGGCTTCTGGCGATTCTGGCGACGTATGTATACCGCGACGAGCCGGCTTCGCTGTTGCGCTGGGCGCGGGCGCAGGTGGGCGTCGCCGATCCGCTGTCGCACTGGTCGCGCGACGAACTTTCGGTGGCCTTCCGCGCCTACAGCAGCGAGCGCGACGCGGAAATGCGCGTAGCCGCCGCCCTGCTCAAGCAGCGCGAGGGCGCTGACGCGCTGAAGACCCTGCTCGACAACCTGCCCGCCGAGACGCGCGCCGAGGCGCAGGCCGCGCTCCGCCGGATCGTGTAAACGGCGGCGCATGGACGAACCGCACCGCGACAGGCGGCCGGCGGACTACTTCGGCAATTCTTTCACGTCGTTGGCGCCGCGCACATACGCAACGAAATGCCGCCCCCAGGCGGGCGTCCGGCCGAACGGCTCGGGGTAGAAGATCACGATTGTCGCGGCGTTCCACGGCGCGAAGCGGGCGTGATGCTGCGGGTTCGCGAACCAGGGATGATTGATCTCCCGGCCGAACTGCCACGAGCAGTAGAGGTCGTAATCCCAGTCAAACGTCCAGCTTGTCCCGCTGGGTGTGGGACGATACCCGGACGCCAGCGCCACCCACGGGGTCACCTGTTGGACCTCATGCCGACGGGCGTTTTCGACGGTGCGGCGAAAGGTCTCGCGGGTGTAGCCAATGTCGCTGAGCTGGTACAGCGAACAGGCGTACGAATCGCCGCGCTCCTCGGTCGTTGAATACGCGCTGGGCGCCCAGCCGTCGCCCTGCTCAACGCGATGAATGGCACCGCGGTTGTACCACTCGACGCGGGCGTCGGGAAAGGCCGCGCGGACCGCATCGTAGATCAGGTTGTGCTTTTCGGTGATGGCGGCGTTCCAGGCGGCGTGAGCGGGCCGGGTTTCGAACCGCTCGCAATCGAGGATGATCGCGCCGACTGTGACATCCGCCCGGTGTCGTCGATTCGCCGCGGCCACCATCTGGCGGACCGCATCCATCCGTTCGCGAAAACGCAGCAGTTCACGCTGCTGGCTGGGACCGCTGTCGGTCGGCGGCAGGGTTTTGCCGAATTCGCGCGTCCAGGGTGAGTAGTGAAAGGCCAGCCGCGCGGGCAGTGTGCGATTCGCCTGGTTGACGCGCTCGCACACCGCCACTGCGGCTTCCACTTGAATGGGTGTGCAGTTCTCAGCGCGCAGGCTGATGGCGCTGGTCAGGCGGACGTACTCGCACAGCAGCGGGTCGTCGGCGCGCAGCAGTTCGGGTGGGATCGGCCAGGAGTAGTGCACCTTCTGAAGCGGCTTGAGCGGGCGGAGCCAGGCCAGCAGTTGGTCGCGCTCGGGTTGATCGCCGACCGCCGGCGCTGCCAGCAGCCCGAACATCACCGCGGCCGACCAGGCGCAACCCCAGCAAAACCGCGGGGCGGCGGTCAGGATTGAACCGGCACGTCGGGCGCGGCAGCCGCGCACGGCACTCATCTCCGTTACTGTACGGGTCGGCGCGGACGAACGCGACAGGATCACGGGTCGTAGCCGGAATGCGCCGTTGCTCGCAGCGTGTGGCAACGCGCGATGCACGGCAACAGCGCCAGCGCGGTCAACCCCCACAGGCCCCCGCTCCCGCATAGCAGCGGGCCGGCTGCTCCGGCAACGGCATCCGACGGCGCTTCGAGATCGTCGGCGGCGGCCGAGCCAGCCGAGCCATCGCCCGCGGCGCCGGTCACGCTTGTTCCAGCGACCGCGGCCGCGCCGGCAAAGGACAACCTGCGGACGGCGCCGCTGTACAGCTCGCAGAAGTACAGCGCTCCGTCGGGACCTTGGGTCAGGTCCACCGGGCCGTTTTCGCCCTGGTAGAAGACCTCGCTGAAGGTGACTCGATCCTCACTGAGCTCGAGTCGATACAGTCGATTGAGCACAAATTCGAGGAAGAACAGGTTGCCGCGGTACGCCTCGGGGAACTGCTGCCCGCTGTAAACGACGCAGCCGACCGGCGCGGCGCCGCCGTCGTGATATTCGAAGATCGGATCGCGGAACCGCGGATCGATGGGTTCGCTCGGCCGCCCCTCGACCAGCGGCCAGCCGCAATTGTCGCCCGCGCGGACGAGGTTGACTTCCTCGCGCCGACGGTCTCCGTCGGAGCCGACATCCAGCACAAACAGCCGTCCATCGGGGGCGAAACAGAATCGGAACGGATTGCGAAAGCCCAGCGCAAAGACCGCCCGCGGCTGATCGGTGACGGTTCGAAACGGATTGTCCGCCGGCACGCTTCCGTCGGCGTTAATCCGCGCGATCTTCCCGGCCAGCGTGTTCATGTCCTGGGCGTTGTCCTCAACGAGGTTGTCGCCGATCGAGAAATAGAGCCGGCCGTCGGGTCCGAACGCCAGTCCGCCGCCGCTGTGAAACGTGCCGCGCGTCGGCAGCGTGTCGCGGATGACGGTCATCTCGTGCTCGCTGAGGCCCGTGCCGCCGGCGGCATCCATCGACTGTGGCGCGGTGAATCGCAGGATGCGGGATTCCTGCGGCGAGACGGTGGCGAAGACATACACCCAGCGATTCACCGCGAAATCCGGATCGAGCGTCATTCCGAGCAGACCGTTCTCGTTCTCCCGGAACACATCCACCGTCGCAATCGGCCCACTGACCGATCCGTCTTCGACGATGCGCACCGCGCCGGCGCGCTCCGCTACCAGGAGCCGTCCGTCCGGCGCAAACTGAATCGCGATCGGCTCATGGAAACCGTCGGCGAAGGTCGAGAGCTCGAAGCCCGCGGGCAGGTCCGCCCGGACGGCTACGTTCAGCCCGTAAGCGCAGACCAGTGCCGCGCCGTTGCGCCATCGTGAACCCGTGCGCATGTCCACCCTCACTTGCGCGCTGTGGCTCATGCGCGGAATCAGGCAAACAGCGCCCCGCCCACGTTCTCGTCAAACGATTCGCCGTCGATCTGGAAAATCGGGTGCGGGTCGAAGCCCAGCCAATCGCGGATCGCGGCGCTGAACACCCCGCGGAAATCGACGTAGTAGGGCAGATTGTCCGGTTGCAGGTCGCTGCTGGTGACCGGCTGGCCGAACAGGCCGCCGTTGACGCGCGGTCCGGCCAGGATCATGTGGTTCCCGTGCCCATGATCCGTGCCGGGGCTGCCGTTCTCGCGATTGCGGCGTCCGAATTCGGTGTAGAACAGTACGCAGGTGCGCTCCCACAGCCCCAAAGCCTGCATATCGTGCACGAACTGCTCGAACTCGTCGTTGACGCGCGGGAACAGCTCGGCATTCACGCTGAGCTGCGAGCCGTGCGTGTCGAAGCCGCCGTACTCGAGCTTCAGTATCTGCGTCCCGAGATTAGCGGAAGCGAGCTGCGCGGCGCGATAGAACTCGCCGCGCGCTTCGCCGGTCGATTCGAAGTCGGCGGTGCTGCTGCGCAGTTGCTCGCCCAATTCGTCGATGCGCTTGAACTTGTCGAGGATCTTCTGCTGCATCGGCGTGGATCCGGCGCGCTGGCGGGCCATTTGCCCGAAGGCGTCCTGGGCGGCGCGCCGGTAGGTCGTGTCGGGGTAGCCGTAGCGCTGCGGATCCCCCACCTGCCGGGTGTCGAGCACGCCGAACGGCTCGTCGAAGTAGGTCTTGCGCAGCCGCTCGTACCAGGTCGCACTGGTGCCGACGTTTGAGCCGAGGTTGCGCACGCCGAATTCGTAGATTTCCTGGCTCTCGAAGTGCGAGCCGTTGCCGTCGGGATAGGCCACCTGTTGAACGATGGCCAGTTGCCGCTGGGCGTACAGGTCGCTGAAGAAGCGGAACTGCTTGTTGATGCCGTAGTCGGGGTGGTCGGCCAGCGGCGTGACCTGATCGGCGCCCAGCGCCAATTGCGGCCGGTTCGCGCGATAGGTGGCGTTGGTGAAGGGCGCCAGGAAGCTCAGCGCGTCCAGGCCGCCGTTGAGCTGACAGAGCACCAGAATATTTCCGGTTCCGCCGGCCGCCGCCGCAAACGTGGATGCCGCGCGGCGCAGCAACGGGTCCGCGTAGGCCAGGGCGCCCAGCACGGCTGCGGAGCGGGTCAGAAAGGATCGACGGCTGAGCTGCTCGCATTCGCGACACTGAATCATGAATGAACCCCGTTGGCGGTCCCTGAGGCGGCGCATCCGGTTGTCACGCGGCGGCTAGCGCCCGATCACCCGCTCGTGCATGGCCATCAGTCGCAGCAGTTCGAACACGTGCCAGGGCTGGCGCTCCGGATCTTCCAGGTTGAACGCCAGATAGCCGTTCTGATCGAGCACCAGCAGGTAGGCGTCGCGGTCCTGCGCCGACAGATTCAGATGGAAGATCCCGGCGATCGCGTCGACGATCTGGTCGCGGGTTTCGCGCTGGTCCCAGGTGTCCGTCGGCGGCAGCAGGTGATAGGGCAGGTCGGCGGTGTGATCCGGCCCGTACTCCATGATCTCGCCCAGCGCGCGCACGCGCGCCAGAATCCACTGGTCTTCGAGCCAGCCCTCATCCTCGTCCCAGCCCTGGACGCCCGGCGGGTTGAGCAGCTCCTGCCCGGCACCGGCCAGGTCGTAGGTCAGCCGGTCGAAGAGGTAGCCGCTGGATTCCTCCGAGTACATGTGCATGTTGAGCGTGCGCGCGACGCCGGCCCAGTGCTCGACCGGCGACGTAACCTGATTGAAACGCGCCTCGCTCGAGAACAGCGCCTGGGACATCAGGATCGTGCGCACCAGCGGGCGGATTTCAAACCCGCCGGCGACGAATTGCTCGGCCAGCTCGGTGACGAGCGCGTCGGACGGGTGGTCGTGTACGAAGAAGACGAAGAGATTACGGGCGACGTATTGCGCCGCTTCGGGCTGCGCCAGCGTCAGGTCGATGACGGACTGGTAGTTGTGATTAGCCGGCTCGGCCCGGCCCATGAAGATCGCCTTGTTGGTCTCGTCGTGGTTGAGCAGGTCGTAGATCGGGCGGGCGTCGAGATCATCCTCGCGCAGCAGGGTGATTCCGGTGAATGCGCGGGCCGCCTCGCGGATGTCGTCCTCGGTATAGAGCACGTCGCGGCCGAGGGTGAACAGCTCCCAGAATTCGCGGGCGTAGTTCTCGTTCGGGCTGTCCTTGGGGCTGTTGGCGCCGTCCAGCCAGATCAGCATCAGCGGGTCGAGCGTCAGTGCTTCGAGAAATCCGCGGTAGTTACCCAGGGCCCAGCCGCGCAGCATGTCGCGATGCAGCACCGCCAGGTTGCGGTCGCGGCTTTCCAGCACGCGCCGCGAGGCCGCGAAACGGTCGTGCCAGAACATGGTCAGGCGCTCGCGCAGCGGGTTGGGCGTATGCAGCAGGTACACCAGCCAGCGCTTCTGCGCGTCTTCCTCAAACTGGGCGGCCAGCGGTTCGAGCCAGTCGGGTTCGGCCTTGTCGGTCAGCAGGTCGTCAACCGTCGCGGCCAGCCCGCGCGAGACGGCCGCGGCAACGTCCTGCGGGCTGGCGCCGAGCGCCGCGCGACGCAGCAGGTGATACGCCTCGTCCGGCGACAGCGTGTCCCGATACGAAGCGGCCGACTGCGCGAATCCGGCGAACTCGTCGGCGACCAGGATGAACACGCTGGCCTGGGCGCGCGCTTCGCCCCCGCGGCCATCGCGCACCAGCACCTCGAAGATCATCTCGGCGTTGTTGACGGCCAGCGGTGCACTGAGCGAAATCTCGCCGCCCGACTGCCCGGAGAGCTCGATATCCGGCCCGTCAAGCTGCGACCACTCGTAGCTCAGCTCGTCGCCGTCAGGATCACTGGAACCCGTGGCACTCAGCGCGAACAAGCCGCCGGGCGCGACCGATTCAGGCGTCGCCATGAGGCTGGCGGTGGGGGCGTTGTTGGCCGGATCGATCGGAATCAACCCGCCGCCGCTCGAATCGCCGCTGGGGCAGCCGCCCAGCGCCAGCAAGCCGAGCAATGCCAGTCCGAACGAACCGACGCGAAGGCTGCTGGTCATTTCCCTGCTCCCGGCGCGCGGAGCGACCAGCGTTGCCGGCAGGCACAACGGGTGGCACTCCGCGAATTCCCGAACTTTCGGCACGATGGCATGACCAACCGACGGCGAGTTGCACCGCGAAGCGCGCCCACGTCGTGGCCGGCGTTCGTGCGGCCGGTTGCGGGAGGGACACCCCGCCCGAGCCTGCCCCAGAATCCCGCAGGGCGCGGGACGACGGCACGAACACGCAAAACATGCATTCCAATCCGGCGGAAAGCAAACACGCGTTGCCGGCGGCGCGTTCGGCGCCGATGTGCGGACCCGCTGCGCTGCGATTTGCACGGATTTCGCCGTCGGCGCGCCCGCTTGGCGCGCACCGTCGAAGGCTCGGCGCGATTCGCAGCAAACGTAAGCAAATTGCCGCGCGACGCAACCCGGGCATCATGCCGCGTCCTCAGGCGGGCGCATGGCCCGCATGCCGTCACGCCGGTCGGAGTTCAGCGCCCGTACCGGAACAGGTTCGCTGCCATGCATGTATCGATGTCAGCAGTGTGGTACCCTCGTTCCCGCCAGCACGCCGTCCCATCGAATCGTCACTGAAACCCGGCTCGTCCGGCATCCGCGCCGGGAAAAAGCCAACCGCATCCCGCGCAGTCGACCGCCGAAGTACCGCCCGGACCCGGGCGGCGAGGGTCTACGGATCGTCCGGGAGCTGCGCGTCTGTCCGGTATGCCATGAATCGTGGCCGCGGCAGGCGCACCGCAACTGCAAGCCGCGGACGTAGCGGCCATATGGGCCGGACGGTCATCGTGACTCACGGGCGGTCAGCAGTCAGGCAGAACCAGGCTCGGCCGAACTCCACGCGGCCCGCGCCAGGCGAGCCTGTTCCTTGAACGCCTTGCCGAACCGGTATTGCAGGATCAGCACGAACAGCGACACGATGGCCAGGGCCAGCCCGGCGACACTCGCCAGGCAAACGGATACAAGGAGAGACGCACCGGT
>CAYOHG010000097.1:0-9039 GCA_964403685.1 uncultured Planctomycetales bacterium | reverse complement strand
GCTGCTGAGCTTCGGGGTGCAGGCCGTGCCCGACTGGATGTACATCTACGAGAACGACCACGAATCCATCGCCGACTTCGCCAAGGAGCACATCCGCCGGACGGTTCAGCGCTATGCCAGCAAGGTTGGTTCGTGGGTGGCGGTCAGCGGTTTGCATGCCGACAGTGTGTTTCCGCTGACGTTCGAGCAGATCATCGACCTGACGCGATTGGCGGTGACGACGATCAAGCAGGTCGCGCCGCGCGCCAGCGTACTGGTGGAACTGACGCAACCGTGGGGCGAGTATTACGCGCGCAACCAGCAGACGATCCCGCCGCTGCTGTACGCCGAGATGGTCGTGCAGAGCGCTATTCCGTTTGATGCCTTCGGGCTGCAACTGCTGCTGGGGATTGACGGCGACGGGTTCCGCATGCGCGACCTGCTCCAGATCGGTGCGCTGGTCGACCGGCTGGCCAATCTCGGCAAGGTGCTGCATGTGACGGCGGTGGCTGTGCCTTCACAGGAGCAGCAGGGCGGCCACTGGCTCGAGCCGTGGTCTGACGCGGCCCAGGCCGATTGGCTGGCGGCGCTGTGCGAGGTCCTGCTGAGCCGGCCCTACGTCGAGAGCATTTGCCTGCACGCGCTGACCGATTCACTCAGCAGTATTCCGCACGGCGGCCTGGTGCGCGACGACCTGACGCCTAAGCCGGTCCTGCAGCGCCTGGCGCGGCTGCGCAGCTCGCTGGTGGGCGAGGCCCGCAAGTCATGAGCGCGTCGCCCGCATCCGCGCCTGTCCCCGCGGCCCATCCGGCGCGACGTTGCGGCGCCGCGCTGCTGCTGGCGTTTACGCTGCTGACCGGAGCGCTGGCTGCGCGGCTGGCCACGCGTGATTCGCGCGCCGCAGCGGTTGATCCACGCTGGCGGATCAACCCCAACCGGGCCAGTGCGGCCGAGCTGGAGTTGTTGCCCGGCGTGGGGCCCGCGCTGGCGGCCAATATTATCGCCTTTCGCGAATCAGCCGGTTCGCGGCCCGCCTTTGCGCAGCCGCACGACCTCGACGCGGTCGCGCGCATCGGGCCGGCGACCATTGAGCGGTTGACGCCGTTGCTGACCTTTGACGAACCGGCCGAGCCGCACCGCCGACCATGACGCCCGCGCCAGTCAGCTTCGAGCCGATCTGTATGCCCCGGCCGTGGGGCGGTCGCAAACTGCACGAGTTGTTGGGAAAACCGCTGCCGGTCGGCCAGCCCATCGGCGAAACCTGGGAACTGTCATCGCTGGCCGGGGCCGAATCGCGCGTGGCGCGCGGTCCGCTGGCGGGCCGGACGCTGCGCGACTTGCGGGCGCTGTGGGGTCCTGCGCTTGGGCCGGCGGACGCTGCCGGCGGCTTTCCGCTGCTGATCAAATTCCTCGACGCGCGCGAGAACCTCAGCATCCAGGTGCACCCGCGGCCGGTTGCCGGCGAATCCGACGCCGCCCGCGGCGTGAAGCACGAATGCTGGTATGTGATTCATGCCGAGCCGCGGGCGCAGCTCTTCCTGGGCCTGGCCCCGGGCGTCGATCGCGCCGCGCTGGCCGCGACCGCGGGCAGCGACCGCGTCGTTGCGCAACTGCGTCCCTGGCCCGCGCGGGCGGGCGATTGCTTCTATCTGCCCAGCGGAACACCGCACGCGCTGGGCGCCGGCGTTGTCGTCGCCGAAGTGCAGACCACCTCGGACGTGACGTACCGGCTCTACGACTGGGGGCGCGTTGGATTGGATGGCCGGCCGCGCGCGCTGCACCTTGCGGAGGCATTGGCCAACCTGCGCGACGATGTCCCGCCCGGTGAATTCCGCCCCGTTGCGCAGCCCGTCGCCGGACCCTTCGGGGTGCGCCGCCGGCTGCTGGCCTGCCCCGCGTTCGAGCTTGGGCACGCTTGCGCCCAGCACGGTGAATGGGTGGAGCCGGCGCCGCACGCGGCGGCGTGGATCATCCTGAACGGTTGCGGACGGGTCGGCGAAGCGGCGCTCGGCGTCCGGTTCGGTCCCGGCGACGTGCTGCTCCTGCCGGCCGGTGGGTCATATCCCGTCTGCATCGACCACGCCGCCGAGTGGTTGATCGCCTAACCACGGCCGATGGCGGCGAAATCGGCTTGATTTCCACTCGCGGCATGTAAGAATCGGGATGCGCACGGCGGGTCGGGCCCGCGGTGCAGGAACGGTCCGCCCCCGATAGACGTGTTCCTGGCAAAATGTTGAGCGCACTGAGTCGAGCTTTGCAAGGCGCCCGCGAGGCGCGCGATGCCTGGTTGTCGCTTGGGCGCGACCGCTTCGTCGCGTTGGTGCACGCGACGCGCGAGCGCGGCGGCCTGGGCCGCTGGGTTGGGCCGGTTTCGGCCGGTCTGATTGTGCTGGTGTTTGGCGTGATTGCGGTGCAGGGCCTGGCCAGCCAGCGCGGCATCCTGTCGGCGTCGAAGCGTCAGGTTACGTTGGGATGCTCGGCTTGCATGCGCAGCGTGACTCTCAGCGCGGCCGAGCTGGCCCGCGCCGAGCAGCGTCAGAACAAGTACCGCTGCACGCAATGTGGAAACTACTCCGCCAGCGTACAGCGCTCTCCTTATGCGCCGTGAGCCGGCGCGTGCGCCAGGAGCGTCGTCCGGGGGGAAGCAGCCATGGGTGCACCCGCCCGCTCAGGTTTCACGCTAATTGAGCTGCTGGTCGTCATCGCCATCATCAGCCTGCTGATGGCCATCGCGCTGCCGTCGATGGGATCGAGCCGCGAGCAGGGCAAAAAAGCGCTGTGCCTGTCCAACCTGCGGAACATCGGCCAGGCCGTCTCAACGTATGCTCCGGAAGACCCCGATCATCACGTCATGCCGATGCACGGCAGCATGGTGTCGGCCGATGACTACTGGCTGAAGCGCACGGCGATGTGGTTTGCCTGGGGCGGACGAGCAGCGCCGCTGCCGTTCCTGACAGCCAGCGTGGAGTATCAACTGAACGAGACGCGGCCCGGCTGGAGCGCCCGCGAGCGGCCGCTGACGCGGCACCTCTACCCCGGCGTCGAGCCGGATGAGCGGAAACTCGAGGTCTTTCGCTGCCCCTCGGACGAAGGCTATCCGGACATTCCCAGCGACATCCTCGACGACGCGCCCAACGAAAACGCCGAGCGCCCGCTGTATGACACCCTCGGAAACAGCTACCGCGGGAGCCTCTCGCAACTGATCCCCAACTTCACCGTGGAAAGCGCCGACCGTTTCAGCCTGGGCGTCTGGGGACAGCGCTTGGATGCCCTGACCGATCCCTCGCGCATGCTCTGGGGCGGCGAGCCGCTGTTCTATAACTTCATCGGAACGGACCAGTCCGGCGGCTGGCCGGAGATCCGCAAGTTCGGCTGGCACCGCCAGTTCTTCACGGACAACCAGCTCTACCTCGACGGCGCTGCGCGGCCGACGCGGGCCGTTTCGATGGACGACCCGAGCTGGAAGTTCCCGGCGGACGACTATGAGAAGCTCGGTGTCGATCCGTCCATGGGCGACATCGCCATCCACCGCGGACCGGACTGGAAGATCGACAGCTACCCAACCCCAGGCGTGCGGATCAACGACTTCGAGATCGGCGACCGCCCGGCCGGACTGTGGCCGTGGCGGGCCCATACGCGCGTTCAGGCGAACGAGTAACGCGCCGCGGCGCGCCGCCGCACACCCGGCCGGCCCTCGGCTATGGCTGGGACGCCGCGCTGGGTATCATCCCGGCCGGGATCCCAGCAGCGCACGGAACGCGAGACTCACCATGCCCGCAACCTACGACAGCGTGCTCGACACGATCGGAAACACTCCGCTTATTCGCCTGGGCCGGCTCGACGACGGCCTGCCCTGCCCGATCTACGGCAAGGTCGAGTTCTTCAACCCCGGCGCCAGCATCAAGGATCGCATCGCCAAGGCGATGATCGAAAAGGCCGAGCGCGAAGGGCGGATCAAGCCCGGCGTCACCACCATCATCGAGGCCACCAGCGGCAACACCGGCGTCGGCCTGGCGCTGGTCGGCGCGGTGAAGGGTTACCGCTGCATCTTCGTCATGCCCGACAAGATGAGCCGCGAGAAGATCGACCTGCTGCGGGCCTACGGCGCCGAGGTCGTGATCGTGCCGACCAATGTTCCGCCGGACTCGCCCGAAAGCTACGCCGGTGTGGCCAAGCGGCTGCGAAACGAAATCCCGAACGCCTTTCAGCCCAACCAGTTCGAGAACCTGGCCAACCCCGAAATCCACGAGCTCACCACCGGACCCGAAATCTGGGAGCAAACCCGCGGAAAGGTCACCGCCTTCGTCTGCGGCATCGGCACCGGAGGGACCATCTCCGGCGTCGGCAAGTACCTCAAGAGCCGCAACCCATCCATCCGCGTCGTCGGGGCCGACCCGGACGGCTCGGTGCTCTCCGGCGGACAGCCGAAACCCTGGAAAGTCGAGGGCATCGGCGAGGACTACGTGCCCAAGACCTTCAACAGCCAGGTGGTCGATGAGTGGGTGCGCGTCAGCGACAAGGAGAGCTTCCTCGCCGCGCGGCGTGTCGCCCGCACCGAGGGGCTGCTGATCGGCGGGTCGTGCGGCACCTGCGTCGCCGCCGCGCTCAAGTACGCCGAGCGCTGCACGCCGGACGATCTGATGGTCGTCATCATGCCGGACACCGGCCGCAATTACATGAGCAAGTGCTACAACGACGACTGGATGCGTGAAAACGGCTACCTGGAGGAGCAGACCAAGCCGGCCACCGCGTCCGACGTGCTGCGCTTCCTGGGAACGCGCGAGCTGATCTTCCTGACGCCCACCCACACCATGCAGGACGCGATCGACATCTGCCGCGACCGCGGCATCTCGCAGGTTCCGATCATCGAAGGCGACCGCAGCGTGGGCGCGATTCAGGAAGTCACGCTGGCCCGGCTTCTGCACGAGCGGCACCAGCCGCGGGCCGTCAAGCTGCACGACATCATGGCGCGGGCGCTGCCCGAGGTGGACGACCACACCAGCGTCGACGAGATCTACCGCCGGCTGCTGAGCGGCAACTCCGGCGTGCTGGTGCGCCAGACGGGCCGCATCGCCGGAATCATTACGCGGATCGACCTGGTGAATTTCTGGGACACGCCGCGGGCGCAGCGGCCGCGCTGAGACGGGGAAGCGCTGCGGCGGCTGAGGTCGCGCGCGGCGGCGCTGGGGCGCGGCGCCGGATCAGCCTCCATACCCGAACGCGATCAGCAGTATGGACAGATCCTCCAGGTCCACGCACCCGTCGCGGTTCAGGTCGGTTTCCGCGTTGTATTCCGGCTCGCCAGCGCAGTGCCCGAACACGCTCAGCACCAGCGACAGATCGATCAGGTCGACGTCGCCGTCCGCGTCGATATCGGCCTGGTGATGACTGACCCAGCCGGACCGGTAGGCCAGCAGGAACTCATCCTGGTAGTCGCTGACGATCGGGATGCAATCGTTGTCCGACCAGGCGTGCAGCCCGCGCAGCGGCCAGTGCGGGTCGGCCGGATTGACCGGATACGTCGGCCAATCCCACCACGCCCCCATGATGGTGTACGGGTAGTCCTGCTGACCGCTGACCGGGTTGACCGCGTCCGGGTGCGGCAAACCGATCGTGTGGCCGAACTCGTGAATCGCCGCGCCGGTCTGCTTGTCCTTGCCGGTCCACCAGTCCCACCACTCCGGCGGGACGCGATTGGCCAGCGAATCAAGGCACCAGTCACCGAGCATGCACATGCCGCCGCCGGAAGCCTGATACCACTGCGCCCCGCCCGCGAAGCCGCCGGCGCCCTTGCAGAAGATGATCGTTGAGCGCGGGGCCGCGCCCGTACCCGGGCCGTACCCGGCCGCGGACACCTCCGTCAGCACAAGACCCCAGGTATTGCCGATCCAGATTCCGTCGCGGTAGCGCAATTCCGGCTCGGTCCAGACAATGTCATAGTCTTCGAGGCCACCACGCGCGGGAAGGTGCACGACGGGCGCAATGCGCAGGCTGGTCTCCAGCCCGAGTGCATCCGCATACCACGCGCGCATGCGCTCCATCGCCTCCGAGAGATTCGCCAGGTCCTCCTCGATTTCCTGCGGCGACGGCTGATAGCCGTCCGGGAACGACGTCGGATCGGGCACGAACAGCACCGGCGTTACAACATACGGCGGCGGCGGCTCATGGATCGCAACGGCGGTAATCGCCAGGTCCTTCAGGTCGATCCAATCCTGCGCGCCGGGAAGGTAGTTCCAGTCGGTACCGTAGAAACTCAGCCTGGCGACGTGGGTCGGGTCGAAACCGGCGCTCTGCGTCACGTCATCAGTGCCGTCGCAGTTCAAATCGCCGGCCAGGTCGTTCAGGTCAATGTGCAGCCGCACCCAGGCCGGATACCGCGCGAGTGGATCGCATTCCCAATTGATGCCCGTCTGGTAGACAATCCCGAAGTCGCGTCCGTTGCCGTTCTGATCGATGATCTGCAGGAAGATCGGGGCGTCGGCGTACGGGTTCGCGTTTACCTGGGAATACCGACAGTCGATCTCAAACGTCCCGCCGGGAGCCGTGATGTCGATCGTGCCGATGCCGGCGAGCGTCAGATCAATCTCGAGCCCGTACCAGCCGGACACGTCCATGGTCTTTCGCGTCCAGCCGTCGACGCCGTCGGTTTCGAACGACAGGCAACAACCGCCGCCGGGCACGTAGATGGCGTTGCCCATGCCGTTGTTGATCTGTTGATCGAGTGGGAGGGTGATGGTCGTCTGGGCGAATGTCGAGCCGACCAGAACGGTCAAAAGCCACAGGGAATGCGAAAAACGACTCATGGAACAAGGCTCCTGGGCGCGTTATCGCCCCTGATGCGGAGCACTGCGCCGTCGGCCGAGAGGGCAGTATCCTGACTCACTACCCCTAGTCTAGCCCGACTTCTCGCCAGCGTTCCGCCGCGGCCGCCGTGCCACACCGCCGCATCGCCCGAGACAGCAAACGCCGTCGCCCCGGCGGCTCCACGAGTCCTAAGCAAGCGGTGCGCCGCGGAACCCCGCCGGTACTTTTGGATTGGCGGTCGAACGGGCCATCAGCAATTCCGCGCAGGGCCTGGCTACGCCACGTTGAACAGCGCGCGGAGCTTTGCGGCATGAGAATCGAAGATGTGCTCAACGTCGCACCGCATTGCCAAATCCATGAAACGGCGGTTCGGCTGGCATTCCGGCAGCTTGGCCGGCGGCGCGCCTTGGCGGGCTGGAGGCGCGCCTTCGCGGCAGTCCGCGTGAGCAGGCCCCACGCCACGCGCCGCAGCGATTACGTCGGCCACAAATCAGCCGTCAAGGCCACATTGCAAAGGCAGTGAGCCGTACTGGCGGTCAGCAGACTGCGGTTGCGAGCGTAGACCGCGCCAAGCACTAGACTCCCGCCGAAATGCGACAGCCTGATCACCAGCGGCAGGTCTTCGTGCGCCAGTGTGAAGATCATCGAGGCGTACACGTTGGCCAGGACCCAGCTTCCGAACGCGCGGTAGGCGAGCTCCTGATTCAATTTACGCGAAAGCGTTTCCTCAATGAGCGCCGCCAGATACATCATGATGAGCGTAAGCGCGGGTGAATCTCGCAGCGCAATGCTCAGGAAATCCAGCATGCGACCCTCGTATTCGCTGCCGGCATCCCACCGGGGCCAGAGGCGCGACAGGGCGTAAAAGGCCACGAGCGCGCTTGCCAGGTTGATCGCCGCATCGATGCACCCTGTGACCCCACCGATCAACAGCCTTCCACCGACCGATCCGACCGCAGGCAACGCGAGCAGGTTTACGCCGGCCCTCCGATACACCCAGAAGAGCAACGGGATCATCGCCGCCGCAATCGTGGCATATCCCAGGAACCACACGTCCAACTCACTCTTGATTCGCAAAAAACGGAGCACGACCGGAGGAAGCGAGTGGCGAGCCGCTACCAGAATGAACAGCGACACACCCAGCATCAGCGCGGCCGCTGTGCGTGGCGAGGGTGTCGGCGCCGATGAAGGGCAAATCCTTGCCGGCACCTGTGAATCCGTAGTCGGGTCGCTCACGCGTATTACCTGCGGATGCGAGATTCGGTCAATCACAATCCGCGCGGCGCGCCAGCGGCGTGTCGCATCGATGATGCAAACCGGAAACGCTGCTGAAGCGGTGTCGTCGCGCCCGAGGATATCCCGGAGACCGAACGTCGTCACCCGGTGACGCGCGCACTCTCGCCGCCGCAGGCTGGCGCACGTGAACGACGCAGGAGCGGTAGCACCCTACCCGCACCCCAGGACTAGGCACCTCGCGCCTGGCGAGATGAAAGATTCACGCGCCACGAATGCGGAATCGGCGGCAAAGGCTATTGCGCTCCTGATAACGCTGGATGATCGTAACATAGTTCCCTGCATCATTTTAAGTCTATTTCGCTGTCGGTTCGCAGGGAGGGTGCATTGCGACTGTATATGATCTGTAGAACAAGATTGACTTTTGAGGCAAACTCCCATAGCCTTCAACGGATGGAAGTCCCCGCGCGCCCTCACCGTCTGGATCGCCTCGAAGTCGCCTTCGTCGACCTCGCCGGCGTGCGCTACGCCATGCTGCCAGCGAGCGAGCTCGCCGCGTTAGCCGTTCGCGCCGGCGTCGAGCTTCTAGTCCACGGCACCGGCCGGGAAATCCCTCCGGCGATGGCGCTCCGCGACAAGCCCGTCGCGTTTCCGCCGCGGCTGGCCGGCCGGCGCCGCCGTGCGGGGCTTACGCAGAAGGAACTGGCTCGACGGGCCGGAATCCGCGTGGAGACGTTGAATCGGCTGGAGCGGGGACACACCAATCCCGATTTCCTCACAGTGCGCAAACTGGTCAATGCACTTCGCGAAGCGGAACGCGGTGCGGCTTCGGCGGCTTCGGCGAGCTCAAGTCCGTTCACCAATGGAGGCAATACCTAATGGACCATCGGCCCACGCGTGAAACGGTGTTCGCCGAGGTGTGCAAGATCGCCGCGAGACAATCCAAGGGATTCGACCCAGCCACAATCGGCGAGCAGACACGGTTCATCGAGGATCTTCAGTATGACAGTCTGGATTCGACGG
>CAYOHG010000096.1:2563-9056 GCA_964403685.1 uncultured Planctomycetales bacterium | reverse complement strand
TAGAAGGACCTGGCCCGGGCGCTGCGGCGCGATCCGGGACGTGCTTCGAATGCCCGCTGGCGACGCTGACAGCTACCTGATCGAAGCCGTGCAGCGCGGCGACGAGCGCGCCTGGCGCGACGTGATCGACCGCTACGAAGGCCGCCTGCTGAGCTTCGCGCGGCGCATGCTGGCCCAACCCAGCGAGGCCGAGGACATCGTGCAGGAGACGTTCCTGGGCCTGCTGCGCAGCTTGCCGACGTACGACCAATCGCGCTCGCTGGAGACGTACCTGTTCGCCATCCTGCGCAACAAGCTCAGCGATCACTACCGCCGCACGCAGAAGGGGCAGCGGCAGAGTCTCGATTCGCTGGAGCTGGAGGAAACCCCCCGTTCGTGGCAGAGCCGCGAGACGCCCAGCCATTACCTGGCCGGCCGCGAGGGGATCGACGCGCAGCGGGCCGCGCTGGTGAGCTGCCTGCGGCGCTGGGTGGAGCAGTGCGAGGATGAGTGCCGCTTCGAGGAGCTGATCGTCGTCGAGATGCTGCTGGTGCTGGGGCTGCGCAACAAGGAAGTCGCCAGCGACCTGGGGCTGAGCGAGACGGCGGTTGCGGGAGTCAAGTTCCGCGTGCTGGAGCGCTGGCGACAGACCGCCCGGCGCGAGACCACCGAGCACGAGTGGCAGGAGGCCGATCTGGCCCAGGACAGCACGCTGGCGCACGTCTGGCGGGACGAGGGCATCTCGTGCCTGAAGCGCTCGACGCTGGGGCGCTATCTGCTGGGCGCGCTGGACGAGCGCTGGGGCGAATACGTCGAGTTCCACGTGAATGTCGCCGGCTGCCCGCGCTGCCAGGCGAACCTCGAGGATCTGCGAATCGCGGATGAGCGCGATGAAAAGCAGCGCGACGCGCTGCGTGAGCGCTGCTTCGCGTCGAGCGTGGGGTTTCTCTCGAAACGCCCGGAATGAGCGCGGCCGAAGCGCGGCAGCGACCGCAGCGCGCTGCGCCGCACGCGGTCCGCTTGCATTCCAGACCGCGCCGGCGCAGGCACACAACGTCCGCCGGTTCGAGTACGATGTTCGCCGGCTGGGTCAGACGAACAAGGAACACGACATGGTATCCGCCTATGAAGCGGCGTACCGGCGTTCGTTGACACAGCCCGCGGAGTTCTGGGCGGAGGCTGCCGAGGCCGTGCACTGGCAGCGCCGCTGGTCGCGCGTGCTGGACGATTCGCGCGCGCCGCTGTACCGCTGGTTTCCCGACGCCGAGCTGAACACCTGCTACAACGCGCGGGATCGGCACGGGGCCGCGGGCCGCGGCGCGCAGCCCGCGCTGATCTACGACAGCCCCGTCACCCAGACCGTAGCGCGATACACCTACAGCGAGCTGTGCGCGCTGACGGCGCGGTTCGCCGGTGCACTGCGCGCATACGGCGTGGGCCAGGGCGACCGGGTCGTCATCTACATGCCAATGGTGCCGGAAGCGGTCATCGCGATGCTGGCCTGCGCGCGGATCGGCGCGGTGCATTCGGTGGTGTTCGGCGGGTTCGCGCCCAAGGAACTGGCGACGCGGATCAACGACGCGCGGCCGAAGCTGATCGTCTCGGCTTCGTGCGGCATCGAGGGGTCGCGCGTCATTGCGTACAAGCCGATGCTCGACCAGGCGATCGAGCAGGCAGCGCACCGGCCGCAGACGTGCATCGTCTTGCAGCGCCCCCAGGCAAGGGCCGAGCTGATTGCGGGCCGCGACGTGGATTGGCTGGCGGCGATCGAGCGGGCCGAACCGGCCGAGTGCGTCACCGTGGCCGCCACCGACCCGCTCTACATTCTGTACACGTCCGGCACGACCGGCGTGCCGAAGGGCGTGGTGCGCGACAACGGCGGGCACGCCGTGGCGCTGACCTGGTCGATGCGGCACATCTACGACGTGCGTGCCGGCGATGTGTACTGGGCGGCGTCGGACATCGGCTGGGTGGTGGGGCATTCCTACATCGTCTATGCGCCGCTGCTGGCCGGCTGCACGACCGTGCTGTACGAGGGCAAACCGGTGGGCACGCCGGATGCCGGTGCCTTCTGGCGGGTGATCGCGCAGCACGGGGTGAAGGTGCTCTTCACGGCGCCGACGGCATTTCGGGCGATCAAGCGCGAGGACCCGCGGGGCGAGCTGATCGGGCGATACGACCTGAGCGGGTTTCGGGCGCTGTTTCTGGCGGGTGAGCGCTGCGACCCGGATACGCTGGTGTGGGCGCAGCAACGGCTGGGCGTCCCGGTCATTGATCACTGGTGGCAGACCGAAACGGGCTGGGCGATCGCGGGAAACTGCCTGGGGCTGGGTGCGCTGCCGGTGAAGCCGGGCTCGCCGACGAAGGCCGTGCCGGGCTACGACGTGCAGATACTGGATGAGACCGGCGCGCGGCTGGGTCCAGGCCAGACGGGCACGATTGTAGTGAAGTTGCCGTTGCCGCCGGGCTGCCTGCCGACCTTGTGGAACAACGACGAGGGCTACATTCAGTCGTACCTGTCACGCTACCCGGGTTACTACCTGACGGGCGACGCGGGCCATCAGGACGACGACGGCTACCTGTTCATCATGAGTCGCATCGACGACATCATCAATGTCGCCGGGCATCGACTCTCGACCGGGGGCATGGAAGAAGTGCTGGCGGCCCATCCGGACGTGGCGGAGTGCTCGGTGATCGGCGTCGCGGATGCGCTCAAGGGGGAAGTGCCGGTGGGGCTGGTGGTGCTGAAGTCAGGCGTATCGCGGCCGGCCGAGGCGATCGCGAAAGAGCTGGTGCAGATGATCCGCGACAAGATCGGCGCAGTGGCATCGTTCAAGCAGGCGCTGGTGGTTCAGCGGCTGCCGAAGACCCGTTCGGGCAAGATCCTGCGCGGGACGATGAAGCGCATCGCCGACGGGCAACCCTACAAGCCGCCGGCGACGATCGACGACCCGGCGATCTTGGGCGAGATTGCGGCGGCTTTGCGAGGAATCGGGCTGGCGAACAGCGAGAGGCAAGGAGCGAATAGCGAATAACGAGTGGCGAAGTGCGCTTGCCCGCAACGGAAGCCGGCCCTGTACGGCGAACCATAGATGCTCCCGGCCGCGAGGGTGAGTCGTGAACCGCGCGGGGTGGACGACGGACCTGGGCTCCTGACTGCGCGCTCTCGCCGAAATCGGTAAGCTGCTGTTCGCTATTCGTTGCTGGTGGTAGTCCGTATCACGCCTTGACGACGTTTTTCTTGGCGCCGCGTACTCGCCCCGTTGCGTTCCGGCTGTCGATTACGAGCTTGGCGTTCTTGACGACCATGTCGTAGTCGATGTCGGTATGGTCGGTCGAGATCAGTACGGCGTCGTACGAGCGAACACTCTGCGGCGTCAACGGCACGCTGCGCAGGTGGGTGATGTTGTGCTCGCGCATCGGCTTACCCGACTTGATGAACGGGTCGTGGTAGTGCACCTTCGCGCCGCGCTGTTGCAGCAGCTCAATCAGCACGACCGACGGGCTCTCGCGAACGTCGTCGACGTCCTTCTTGTACGCCAGCCCGAGCACGAGGACCTTGGCGCCCTTCAGCGGCTTGCCGCGGTGCATGCTGAGGGCCTCGGCCAGCCGGGCGACGACGTACTCGGGCATGGACGTGTTGATTTCGGCCGCCAGCTCGATGAAGCGCGTCGGCTTGCCGTATTGGCGGGCCTTCCACGACAGATAGAGCGGGTCGATCGGGATGCAGTGTCCGCCCAGTCCGGGGCCGGGGTAGAAGGCCGAGAACCCGAACGGCTTGGTCTTGGCCGCCTCGATGACCTCCCAGACGTCGATTCCCATCCGGTCGAAAACGACCTTCAGCTCGTTGACCAGTGCGATGTTGATGCAGCGATACACGTTTTCCACGATCTTGGCCGCTTCGGCCACCTCGCAGCTCGAGACCGGCACGACCGTATCGATCGCGCCGGCATAAAGGGCCTGCGCCAAGCGCGAGCTGCTCGGTCCCATGCCGCCGACCACCTTCGGGATCGTGCGGGTGGTGTGGTCGGTCCGGCCGGGGTCCTCGCGCTCAGGCGAGAACGCCAGAAAGTAGTCCTGCTCCAGGCGCAGTCCGGTCCGATCGAGAATCGGCTGGCAGACTTCGCGGGTCGTGCCGGGGTAGGTGGTCGATTCCAGCACGACCAGTTGCCCCTTGCGCAGCGACCGGGCGATCGCTTCGGTCGTGCCGATCACGTAGCGCATGTCGGGGTCCCAGTTCTTCGCCAGCGGTGTCGGCACGCAGATGAGGATGCAGTCGGGTTTGGCCAGCAGCTTCATGTCGCTGGTCGGCTCGAACAACCCATCCCGCACGAGCTTCTGGAAATGCTGGCCGGGCAGATGCTTGATGTAGGTCTTGCCGGCCCGGAGCATCTCAATCTTCCGCTCGTCGACATCGAAGCCAATCACGCGGAAGCCCGAGGCGCAGAACTCACGCACCAGCGGCAGCCCAACGTACCCAAGACCCATCACGCCGACGACGGCTTCGCGCCGACGAATCCGCTCAAGAAGTTGCGACGCAAACTTGCTCACGTTCAGTCTCCGCAGGACCGCGCGCCAGAGAAACACGGACTTCTAGCCGACCCGCCAAGCCTCGGCAAGCAGGCCGGCCGGGGCGCGCCGTCCGGCAATGGCGTGCACGTCGAGTCACGGCGTACCGCGTCGTGCGCTTTCGCCGCATGACCGGGCTGGCCGAATCCGATTGCATTATATGGACTTAATGATCTACAATTCATCAACTTCGGGATGAGTGGTTGGAGGACGACGCGAGTGCAACCGATAGATCGGCGAGCGTGCGTGCTTTCTTTGCTCACCGCCGCACTCCTGGGCGCCCCCGCGGCGACCGGCGAAGACTGGACCCAGTTCCGCGGCCCGAATCGCGACGGCATCAGCCGCGAAACCGGGTTGCTGCGCCAATGGCCCGCCGCCGGTCCGAGTGTGCTCTGGACTGTTCCGGTTTGCGAAGGCTACGCCGGGGCCGCGATCGCCGCGGGGCGGGTCTACTTCAACGACTACGACCAGACTCGCAACGAGTGGCTTTCGCGCTGTCTCTCGCTTGATCGCGGCGAAGAGCTGTGGCGCTTCCGCGAGGAACGCCGCATTCGACCCAACCACGGCATCACGCGGACGGTACCGGCAGTGGATGGCAAGCTGGTGCTTGCGCTGGATCCCAAGTGCGTGCTGCATTGCCTGGATGCCGCCAGCGGCGAACAGCGCTGGCGCAAGGATCTCGTCAGCGAATACAAGGCCAGGATTCCGCCCTGGTACAACGGCCAATGCCCGCTGCTGGAGCCGGGCCGGCTGATCATCGCCGTCGGTGGCGACTGCCTGGCGATCGCGCTGGATCCCGAGACCGGCAGCGAGATCTGGCGCACACCCAACCCCGAGCAGTGGGAGATGTCGCACGCCTCGCTGATGCCCGCCGAGCTGGGCGGCGTGCGGCAGTACCTGTATTGCACGCTTACCGGCCTGATGGGTATCGCGGCGGACGACGGCCGTCTGCTGTGGCAGTTTGCCCGCAAGTTCAACGTCGCGGTGGCACCGTCGCCGCTGGCCGTCGATGGCGAGCGCATCTTCATGACGTCGGGCTACGAAGCCGGGAGCGTCATGATCCGGGTGCAGCGCGAGGGCGATACGTTCCGGGTTACGCCGGTTTTTGAGCTGGGCCCCGACGAGTGGAACTCGGAGGTCCACACGCCGATCCTCTTTCAGAACCACCTGTTTGCCGTCGGTCGCAAGCAGCGCGGCCGCTTCGCGTGCCTCGATCTCGACGGCAAGCGCGTCTGGGAGAGCACCGGCGACGCCTCGTTTGAACTGGGCAGCTACCTGCTGGCCGATGGGATGTTCCTGGCGCTGGACGGGCGCTCCGGAACGCTGCGGCTGCTGGAAGCGAACCTGAGCGAGTATCGCGAGCTGGCCAGCGCGAAGCTGTTGAACGGGCCGGATGTCTGGGCGCCGATGGCGCTGTCCGATGGCAAGCTGGTGCTCCGCGACCTCACCAGGATGATCTGCATCGACCTGGTCGGACCGCGAGTCGCGACGGAAACCGATTGACGCACCGACCCCCGGAAGGCCGGGAAGCTCGGCGGTCGCGGCGCGGTTGACGAACGCTGGCCGGATGCAGGAACCGGTGGTGTGCCATGCCGATGGCCTATCGACGGGTAGCGACGATTTCGGGACGCGGGAGCGCCGCGGCTACGTTTTCAATCGCGCTTCGCGGACTGGCGCTGGGACCAGCCGATCGGCTGCTGGCCGTGGGCGATTCCTGCGTGAAGGCCTTTCAGCCCGACGGGGAGCTGGCGTTCGGCTGGAGTACCTCGCGGCCGGGCGCCTGCATCGCGGTGCGCGCCGATGGCGCCCACTTCGTGGGGGAGGAAGGCCAGATCGAGATTTTCGACGCCCGAGGAGGCCGCATCGCCGTCTGGTCCGATCCCGAACGGCTCGGGTTTGTTACCGCGATCGGCTTCAGCGGCGACAGCGTCGTGGCCCCCGCCCC
>CAYOHG010000096.1:1689-2553 GCA_964403685.1 uncultured Planctomycetales bacterium | reverse complement strand
CGCTAGAGCCGGCGTCCTGCGGCGGTTCGATCGCGGCGGGTCGTTCTGCAACGACATCGGGCCATCTCCGGGACGCCGTCCGTTCCTGATCCCCAACGGCGTCCTGGATTTCGACGTCGATGCGGCGGGCGTCATCCACGCCGCCAACCCCGGCAGGCATCGGGTCGAGCGCTACACCCCGACCGGCGAGCTTGTCGGGCACGTCGGGCGGTTCGACGGGCGCGATCCCGCGGGTTTCGCCGGCTGCTGCAACCCGACCAACGTCGCGCTGGGCCGTGACGGAGCGATCTTTGTGACCGAGAAGGCGCCTCCGCGGGTCAAGGCCTATTCCGCCGACGGGCGGTTCCTCGGCGTGATCAGCGACAACGCGTTCGATCTCAACTGCAAGAACATGGACCTCGCGGTCGATTCGCAAGGCCGGGTTTACGTGATCGACACCGTGGCGCTGCACATCTGTGTCTTCGCCCCCGCACCCGGCCCGGCCGACTCGGCGAGCAGTGGACCCTCGGCGCCTTAGGAGTGCCACCATGCCCGATGGCGTCTCGCGCCGCGACCTGATGAAGAATGCCGCACGGGGGGCCGCCGCGATCGGCCTGACCGGCGCGGCCGGTTACCTGGTCGCGCGGTCCAGTCCGCAGCACGTCTGGCAACTGGATCCCGGCAAGTGCGTCAACAGCCGCCTGGGCGCGGTCGGCGTGCCCGCGTGCGAGCTGTGCCGCAACGAGTGCGTCGTGCAACTTTCCGCGGTGCGCGCCGTGAACAACTACGCGGGTTGCGGTCGCTGTTACATCTGCCCGGCGTACTTCAACGTCACCAGCGCGGTCGGCCCCGATGGGCTGCCCAGCGAAAAGCTCTGCCCGCGCG
>CAYOHG010000096.1:0-1679 GCA_964403685.1 uncultured Planctomycetales bacterium | reverse complement strand
ATCCGTCGCCAGCCCATCGGTTGGATCGATCCGGCTGACCCGGCGAATAACTATTACGAGTACGAGATCGACGAGAATCTGTGCGACGGCTGCGGCAAGTGCGTCATGGCCTGCAAGGAGCCTGCCGGCCTGGGTTCCATCCGCCTGGCCGTTCGGCACGATTTGTGCGTCAACTGCAATCGCTGCACGATCGCGATCGCCTGCCCCGACGAAGCCTACGACCGCGTTGCCGCGGAGAAACCGCTTTGACCCAGGCTGACGCGCGAGGCCGGGGCCGCCGCTCGACCGCGCGAATCGCGCTGGCGGGGCTGCTGGCGCTCCTGCCGGCGCTGCTGTCGCAGTCCAGTATTCAGTACGAACGGCCGGTCGACGTGGCTCCCAGCGAGCAGGCCATTGGCGGGGACTATCGTCTGCCGGTCGTCCAGACCCCGCTGCCACGCGCGCATTGGCTCGAGCTGTTCGATCTGGCGCTGCTGACCGCCGGCCTTGCGCTGGCGACCTGGATCGTCATCGGTCGTCGTCGCCGGGTTGAAGCCGTGGTCCTTACGGTGGCGTGCCTGGCGTATTTTGGTTTCTACCGCGAAGGCTGCGTCTGCCCGATCGGCGCCCTTCAGAACGTGGTTGTCGCGCTGACCGACCCGACGTACGCGATCCCCTATGTCGTCATCGCGTTCTTCTTTCTGCCGCTGTTGTTCAGTCTTTTCGTCGGGCGGGCCTTTTGTGGCGGCGTCTGCCCGCTGGGCGGCATTCAGGAGTTGCTGCTGCTCTGGCCGGTGCAGGTGCCGCGCAGGCTGGATCGCGCGCTGGGCTGGTTCAAATACGTCTACCTGCTGCTTGCCATCTGGTACGCGGCCCAGCCGGCTAACGAGCGCGACTTCGTCATCTGCCGCTTCGATCCGTTCGTGGGGCTGTTCCGCCAAACGGGGTTCGCGCACATGTTCGTCATCGGCGGCGCCCTGCTGCTGATCGGGCTGTTCGTCGGGCGGCCCTATTGTCGCTACCTCTGCCCCTACGGCGGGCTGCTCTCCTGGTGCACGCGGCTGAGCCGCTGGGGAGTGACGATCACGCCGGACCGCGAGCTGGACTGCGGCCTGTGCGCGGACGCGTGCCCGTACGGTGCGATCGAGAACATGCGAGCGGTGCGGCCCGCGTGCCTCTACTGTGCGCGCTGTTACCAGGCCTGCCCGCGTGAACAACCCGCCAGCGCGTGCACGGCGGGGCGCGCCCTGCCGCTGGCGGTCAACGAATGACGCGCGGCACCCACTTTCGACCGGCGCGCGTGGGCGTAACCGTCTTCGGCGGCGGGGTAGCGCTGACGGTCGCGCTATTTGCGGGGCTGTATCTGCAATCGGCCCGTCAATCGTGGCAGGATCGGGAGCGCGTCTCCCAACTTCAGAAACTCGCCCAGAGCGACGCCGCCAGCGCCGTCCAATTGAATACCGAGCAGAAGCGCCAGACCGATCGACAGCAGCAGCTTCGGCGGCACTACGAGCGGCTCTCGCTGGCATTGCTGGCGGCCACCATCGGCCTGGTGATCTGTGCGAAAAGCGATGCTCCACGGCGCGCAGCGCTGGCGCCGCCGCGGGCGCGGCTCGTGCAGCTTCGAGTGCCGCGTATTCCGGCGGCGGGCCTGCACGCGCCGTCCGCCGCGGCACGACCCGCGCCCACACCGGCCGAGG
>CAYOHG010000095.1:0-9149 GCA_964403685.1 uncultured Planctomycetales bacterium | reverse complement strand
CCCCCCCGCCCGACGTCGACGCCGCCACGCAGTTGACCCGCGAAATCCGCATCAACATTCCGCTGCTGGCGGCGCCGATGGACACCGTCACCGACAGCACCCTGGCGATTGCGCTGGCCCAGGAAGGCGGGCTGGGCGTCATTCACCGCAACCTCAGCCCCGAGGCCCAGGCCCGCGAAGTCCGCAAGGTCAAGCGCTCCGAGAGCGGCGTCATTCTCGACCCCGTCACGCTGCGGCCCGACGAAACCGTCGAACGCGCCCAGCTCACCATGCGGCTGTACAACGTCAGCGGAGTGCCGATCACGCTGGAGGACGGCACACTGGTCGGCATCCTGACGCGCCGCGACATGAAGTTTCAGGAATCGCCCCAGCGGCGGATCAGCGAGGTGATGACCCGCGAAAACCTCGTCAAGGCCGCCCCCAACACCACGCTCGACGACGCCGAGCTGATCCTGAAACGCTCCAAGGTGGAGAAGCTGCTGCTGGTCGATGCCCGCGGCAAGCTCGCCGGCCTGATCACCATGCGCGACATCGAACGGGCCCGCGAATATCCGCAGCGCTGCAAGGACGCCCGCGGCCGCCTGCGCGTCGGCGCCGCCGTCGGTGCGCATGACTACGATCGCGCCGAGCAGCTCATCAAGTCCGACGTCGACC
The DNA here is from genome assembly GCA_964403685.1 of uncultured Planctomycetales bacterium. Taxonomy (GTDB): domain Bacteria; phylum Planctomycetota; class Phycisphaerae; order UBA1845; family Fen-1342; genus CAYOHG01. The sequence continues at coordinate 8,495 of CAYOHG010000095.1, read as the reverse complement.
TGCTCGTGGTCGACAGCGCCCACGGCCACAGCCGCGCCGTCGTCGAAACCGTCGCCACGCTCCGCAGTCGTTTTAACATCCAGATCATCGCTGGCAACGTCGCCACGACCGCGGGCGCTAAGGCCCGGGGCGACGCCGGCGCCGACGCCGTCAAGGTCGGCATCGGCCCCGGCTCGATCTGCACGACCCGCGTCGTCACCGGCGTCGGAATCCCCCAGATCACCGCGATTCTCAACGCCGTCGCCGGGGCCGACGTGCCGATCGTCGCCGACGGTGGCGTGCGCTACAGCGGCGACGTCGTCAAGGCGCTGGCGGCCGGCGCCAGCTCCGTGATGATCGGTTCGCTGTTCGCCGGCCTGGACGAATCCCCGGGCCAGCTTGTGCTCTGGAAGGGCCGCCGATACAAGGAATATCGGGGCATGGGCTCGCTGGGCGCCATGCAGGCCGGCAGCGCCGAGCGTTACGGCCAGTCGGCCGACCAGCCCACCAAGCTCGTGCCTGAGGGCGTCGAAGGGCGCGTGCCGTACCGCGGCCACCTCTCGGAGTACGTCTATCAGCTCGTGGGTGGCCTGCGACAGGGGATGGGATACTGCGGCGTGCGGTCGATCTCGGAACTGCGCCAGAAGGCCCGCTTCGTGCGCGTCACCCATGCGGGCGTGGCCGAATCGCACCCGCACGACATTACGATCACCAAGGAACCGACCAACTATGCCCTCGACTACACCGGCGATGAGTGATGCGATTGTCCGCTGCTGCGAAAAGCGTCGCGCGCTCCGTGCGCTTGTCGCTGTCGGGCTGGCGGCCACCGCCGCCGCGCTTTCGGTCGGCTGCGCCAACCTGCACAACCAGTGGCGCGAGGACGGCCCCGCCAGCCGAAGCAACCTGACCACGCCGACCGTCGACGACGTGATCGCCCACGCGCCCCAGGCGCCGCAGCGCACCCGTGCCTGCCCGGTGTGCAGCATCACCCCGCAACGTGGAGCCGTGCCGCACTACCCGCTCTACTTCGAGGATCCCTTCGCGGACAAGGGCCACGGCCGGACCGGCAGCAACGCCTACTACGTCGGCTGGGAAGACTATGTCGCCATGCCGTACTCGTTCGCCCGCTACCACCTCAATTACCTGATGATCCCCGTCAGCTTCTTCGTTACGCCGCCCTGCTACCAGATGGAAAGCGACGGTGCCCTCAGCCGACAACTGCTCGGCTACGACCACGACGCTCAGAAGGCCCCCGGCGGCACCACCTGGGACGGCCCGGCCAGTACGGCGACGGTCCCGACGAGAACTACGGTCGGCGCGCCCCCCGTGAACGGACCGGCCGCCGGCCCGGCGCCGTCCGGCGCAAACACGCCGCCGGTAACCCAGCCCGGCACGCTCACGCCCGTCCCCGCGACACCCTAGTCGGACTGTTGAAGCACCAGGCATCGCCCCGACCTACGGCTCGACAATGTCCCCCTTCGTGGACGCGGCCAGCGCCATGAACTCGTCCTTCTCGGCTTTGGGCACGTTGAACTTGTCCAGCGTCGCGACCAGGTCGGCCGCCATCGCGTTGAATTCCGCCTCGGTGATCTTCATTCCCGCGTGAACGCTCTTCATGTCGCGGCCGTGGTACGCCTGAGGCCCTCCGGTCACTTTGCTGATGAACTCCACAAGGTGCACCTTCAGGCGATTCATGTTCTCGGGCGTGGGCTGAAACTCGTGCGCGGTGCCCTTGCGGGTGAAGTTCACCGCCGGGTTGGCCGCCGTCCTGGCTACAAAGTCATCCACAACGGCGACGATCGCCTTTTCACCGCCCAGCCGCTCGTACAACGACGCCTGCTTGCTGCACGCGGGGCAGGTGCCGGTTGTGCAGCACTTCGCCCCGGCCGACTGACAGCCGGCAAGGGCCAGGGAGGCAACCAGCAGCAGACTCATCGAAACCAAGGTGCCAACACGCGTCATGCAAGTCGTCCTTTCGCATTGCCGATGTGGTTGGTTCATCTCGCCCGCGGCTCGAACGCCTCGACCGGCGGCAGCACCAGGTACGCAGCAATCGGCCCCGCGGATTTCCCGATTGGCGCGATTTCGACCAAACAGCGCCGGGGCGCCCCGAAACGCCCACCTGAGACCGCTTTGCGCCGCGGGCCGCACCGACGGCGTGCGTGCGTCCCCTTGCGGCTGCTATAGTCCGCTCAACCAAGGAGCCCGCGCATGGCCTATATCGACGGCAAGCCGGCTGACTCGTTCGGCTTCCAGAAGATCCGCTATGAGAAGCACGCCCGGCAGAACGGCCGCGCGACCGTCACGATCCACCGGCCCGAGGTCTACAACGCGTTCGACTTTCAGACGCTCAACGAGATGGCGGCGGCGTTCCTGGACGCCGCGCACGACGACAGCGTGGCGGTGCTGGTTCTGACCGGGGCCGGCGACAAGGCCTTCTGCACCGGGGCCGACCTCAAGGAGCAGCAGGAGCACTGCGTCGGGCAACCGCAAACCTACTGGAAGTGGATGGGCGCATTCATCGACGCGCACGACCGCCTGCGGAACATCGGCAAGCCGACTGTGGCCCGGCTGAACGGAATGACGGTCGGCGGCGGAAACGAGTTCAACATGGCCTGCGATCTGGCGGTCGCCGCCGATGACATCTACATTCGCCAGGTCGGAACGGCCCGCGGCAGCGTGCCGGCGGGCGGCGCGACTCAGTGGCTCCCGTTGATCGTGGGCGATCGGCGGGCACGGGAGATTCTGTTTCTGTGCGAGGAGATTTCCGCGGCCAAGGCGCTCGAATGGGGGCTGATTAACCGCGTCGTACCGCGGGCAAAGCTGGACGAAGCAGTGGACGAGCTCTGCCTGACCCTGATTAACAAACTACCCGGGTGCATGCGTTACACGAAGCAGCAGCTCAACTTCTGGCGCGACCTGAGCTGGCACCTGACGGTCGGGCATGCCCGCGACTGGCTGGCGGTCAACAACCTGACCGACGAGGTGCGCGCGGGCATCGCCGCGTTTCACGAGAAGCGGCCGATCGATTACGACCGTCTGCGCCGTGAGCTGCGCTGACGGTGGATTCGATCGACCGGTGGAAATCTGCTCCTCCCCGGGGCCGCGAACCGCGCCCCTACCGATCCCAGCCCGCCCCCCGCCGCAGCGACCCCGCCGGCGCCTCCGCAGGCATCAGCCAGGCTTTGCCGTTGCCCGCCTCCGGCCGTGTCGCGCCTTGGCCGTCGCGGCCGGCGTATTCGTCCTCGCCGGACGCGTCGACAAAAAACGCATAGGCGCGCATCAGCGCGCGATAGCCGTCGTTCTCACTCGCGAAACCCAGACAGCCGCCGGCGGGCGCGTGATAGCGATCATTGCCGGCTCGATCGACGAACAGCCCGATTCCAGCCGCATTCGACGCACCCAGCCCAAGATTCGTCGCCTCGTAAAGGTCATCCCCGCCGTCGTCGATCAGCACGCCGACGCTCAGGTCGTGTCCCGCCCCCTGCGACATATTGATCAGCGCGCGATACTCGTCATCGCCGCCACGGTCAAACAGCATGCCGCCGGCGAAATGCGCCGACGCCCCCTGCACGTACCACACGCCGCGATACCGGTCGTTGCCGGCCTGGTCGAGCAGCATGCCGACGCCATACCAGTAGCCGACGCCTTGCCCGAACAACCCGCAGGAATACTCGTCATCGCCGCCCCCATCGCACAGCACCGCCACCCCGCCGCCGACGCTGTGCCCGTCGGTGAAGTCTTCGCGCCAGCCCTGCGATGCGCCCTGGCACATCGACGTGTTGTGCTCCGGCGTCTGCGCCGATGGATAACGCAAGTCCGCGTCATTGGCGCTGTAAGTGTCGTTGCCGGATGCATCCACCAGCGCCGCGCCGGCGTTCGGCCCGCAGGCGCCCTGCGAAAAACGATAGGTCTCGTAGCGGTCGTCGCCCGACAGATCGATCAACAGCCCATAGCCCGCAACCGCTGACCCCTGCGATCCGTCCAACGACCGGTAGACATCCGCCCCGGCGCCGTCCAGCAGAACGCCTACACCGAACACGCCCGCGCCCTGCGAGCGGCGGTCAGCCTCGTACACGTCATCGCCCGCGTCGTCCCACAATAACCCCAGGCCGAATGTGCCCGCGCCGAAGCTGCCGAATGCGTTCGCCGGCGCCCGGTACTGGTCATTTCCCGCCAGATCGAGACAGATACTGACGAACTCCGACCGGCTGAAGTTCGTGCCCGCATTGGTGTAAATATCATTGCCGCCAGTGTCCACGATCAGCAGCGTGGCCGATTCCTCGGCGTGCGTGTCGTCGCGGCTGTCGGCAAGCACGACCCAGCCCAGCTTGGTGCGTACGCGGAACCGGAAGGTCGCGGCCGGCAGGCCGGCATCGCCTTCAAGCGTCGCCCGCGCGCTGCGCAGCGCATACATCAGGTCCTGCGCCCCGGCCATCAACAGGTTGGGGGCGAACGACTCCAGCGCGCTTCGAAAGGCGATGGTCAGGTCCGGGTCGGTTGGTTCGGCGTCCTCCTGCGCGCCAGTCTTCAGCGGCTCGCGCAGCCGCGCCTCGATGCGGGCCACCTGCGACTCAGCCAGTCTCGCCTGCCCGCGCAGCACCCAATCGCGCGCCGCTAGCTCCGTGCTCAGCAGCAGCGCCGCGGCCTGCCGAACCGATGCCGGCAACGCGTCCAGCGCCGCGCGGTCGAGCTCACCTTCCAGCCCGATCCGCTGCAAAGCTCCTTCCAGCGCGTCCGGTTGGGTACTGGCTGCCTGGCCGGCGGCACTCGGATCGCCCAGCAACCCGCGGTGCAGCTTGCGCGAATTGAAGTAGCTGATGGCCAGCAGGGTCTGGGCGGGATCCTGGGCGGCGGATTGCAGCAGGTTCGCGGCGAGCACCCGGGCGAACCCATCGGCGCGCAGCGGCTCCGTCATGAACAACGTGGCGAACTGCGAGACGCGTGCCCGATCGCCGAGCATGAAGCCCAGGTCCTGCTCGCGAATCCCCACCTCGCGGGCATCGATCCGCATCTCGTGAAGCAGCGAATCGAGTTCCGCGAGCTGCGCGAACCCGGGCGTCACCCCGAACGCCGCCAGGACACACGAAATCGCCGCGAACGCTGGGCCCTTCATCACTCGTCACCTTTCCGGCTGGACATGCAGCCGCCCTTCTCGTTTCTGCAGCGCGGTTTGTCAAACCGCCGCACGCAAATCCGCATGGACAGAGTGCCGACAAAACGCCATGCGGGCTATTTTCCGCTATGCTCCCGATAGAAACGAAGGGCGGACTGCGTCAGCCATGAGCCCAGCGTCAAACGATGTGTCTCGCCGCTGGCGCCGCGCGACGCGGCCGTCGTAGCCTGCGAGTGAGCCCTATGCCCGCCAGCCTGTCACCTTCCGCGCCGGCCGCTCCGAACAGCTCCGCGCGCGGCCGCATTCCGCTGGACCTCGAGCAGGCCATCCGCCGGCTCAAGGCCGAATTGAATGCCGTCCTGCTGGCCCACTACTACCAGGAAGATGAGATTCAGGACATCGCCGATCACGTCGGCGACAGCCTCGAACTCTCGCGCCGTGCGGCGGAGACCCGGGCCGACGTGATCGTTTTCTGCGGCGTGCATTTCATGGCCGAGACGGCCGCGATCCTCAACCCCGGCAAGCCCGTGCTGGTGCCCGATCTGGATGCCGGCTGCTCGCTGGCGGACCGCTGTCCACCCGAGGCATTCGAGCGCTGGGTCCGCCAGCATCCCGACCATACCGTCGTTACCTATATCAACAGCAGCGCGGCGGTGAAGGCTCTCTCCGATGTGATCTGCACCTCCTCCAACGCGGTGAGCATCGTGCGGCAGTTGCCGCCGGACAAGCCGATCGCATTCGCCCCCGATCGACATCTGGGGCGCTGGGTCAGCCGTCAGACCGGCCGCGAGCTGACGCTCTGGCCGGGCTTCTGCATCGTGCACGAGCAGTTTTCGCAGCGCCGCCTGGTGGCGTTGCGCGCCTGCCACCCGGACGCGCTGGTCATCGCGCACCCGGAGTGCGAAGAAGCGCTGCTCGACAGTGCCGACTTCGTTGGCTCCACCGCGGCACTGCTGCGTTACGTCCGCGAAAGCCCGGGCAAGGCCTTCATCGTCGCGACCGAGGCCGGCATTCTGCACGCCATGCGCCGCGCTCGGCCCGATGCGACGCTGATCAGCGCCGAGCCGCACAGCGGCTGCTCGTGCGCTCTGTGCCCCTATATGCGGCTGAACACGATGGAAAAGCTCTATCTGTGCATGCGTGATCGGACGCCCTACGTCAGCGTCGACCCGCCGGTCGCCGCCCGTGCGCGAGTGGCAGTCGACCGCATGTTGCTGATGAGCGCCGCGCCCACGCCGGCTTGCCGATAACTTCGCACCGCGGCGCCTGGGTACTCGCCTCGCGGCAGCGAATTCCCGCGGGTGACTTGGCCCCCGCCGCCAACGATTCCCATCGTTTGGATAGGCCCGCGGCGCTCCGCGTCCCGCCTCCGGACGGGTGGCGCTAGCACGGTTGCCGCGCAGGAGCCTGGTTATGGACCCAGTTTCGAAAGAAGACGTTCGCGCCCGCACCGGCCTGACACTGGCTCGCACGACGTGCCTGTGCATGGGGTTCGGCCTGATGCTCTGGGGGCTCGCTCCCGCGCTGGTCGAACGCCTCTTGACCGGAAACGCCCCAAGCCCGCAAAGCCTCTCGATGGGCGCCTTCGCCGCGGCACTCGGGCTGACGTTCCTGGCGCTGGCCAGCCAGATCCGTCAGCGCCGGCTGTGGTCCCTGTGGACCGCCTTCGCGCTTTCTACCGCCATTACGGCCATGGGCATTGTGCTGGTCACCGTCATGCACTTGCGCCCGACCAGTTCCTTCATCATGCTGCTCTCCGGCTGGACGGCGTTCGCGAACTGGCTGGGCATCGCCGCCGTCTACCGCCAGCGGGCCCATCCAGACGTCGTCCGCTCGCACCTCAGCCGGTAGCGTCGCGACTCAGCAGAACGCGAAGCGAGCAGAACCCGGGTCGGGTCGAATCAGGCTGGAAGAGAATCAGGGTAGCGCGGGCTTTCAACCGCCGCGCAGGCAGAATACCCACCGTGCAAACAGCTTGACTGCGCCACCGTGCGTCCGCCGCCACGCCAACTCCACCTCCATCGACGCGCCCCGCGGCCCTCCGCTAACCTGAGCGTTCGCGGAGGCAAACGACCATGCCACGCATCGCAATCGCGCAACTCCCCGGCGTAGCCCTGTCCGACTGGCGCCAGACGCTCACACAGATCGACGCCGCCATCGCCCGCGCCGCCGAGTTGCAGGCCGAGATCGTCCTGTTGCCGGAGTGCGCCTTCCCGGCGTACTACCTCGGCTCGATCGACGCATACCGTCAGGCGCGCCGCACCGGGCTGCCGTCCTCGCAGGAGCTCCTGACGCGGATCGCCGGGCACTGCCGAACGCTGCACCTGGCCGTCTGCATCGGCTATGTCGAGGAGCGCGGCGGGCACTTGTTCAACGCGGCCACGCTGCTCGGCACGGACGGCGCCCCACTTCTGACGCACCGCAAGTGCTTCCTCTGGGACTTCGACCACGACTGCTTCACCCCCGGCGACAAGCTGGACACCGCCGACACGCCGTACGGCCGCATCGGCCTGCTGATCTGCGCCGATGCGCGTCAGCCCGAGATCGCCCACACACTTGTGCGGCGCGGAGCGCGGTTGCTGCTTCAGCCGACCGCGTGGGTGAATGCCGGTACTGCCGAGCAACCGTGGAATCCGCAGCCAGAGTTCCTGATCCCCACGCGAGCGCGCGAGCTGGGCGTCCCGATTGCGTCGGCGAGCAAGTGGGGCCCGGAAGGACCGACCTGTTTCGTCGGCTCCAGCCTGATCGTCGATCACGCCGGCCGGACGCTCGCGCAGTGCCCCCCGGACGCTTCGGTCGTGGCGATCGCCGAGGTCGTGCCCGGCCAGACGCACCCTCCAGCGATCGACGCCGACCTGCGGCAGGTCTTGCAGAGTCCGTGGCAACCGCCGGCCGACGAACCGCGCGAGCTGCGCCTGGCGGCGCTGTTGGCTTCGGCAGCCGAGTCGTTCGTGCTCATCCGCGCCGCCGCACTGCGCGGGGCCGACTTGATCGTCCTCTACGGACCGGCACACGAGTTGAGCACCCTTCGCACCCGGGCCGCCGAAAACCGCGTGTTTCTTGCGTGCGAACTGGACGGCCGGCCGCGCCTCATTCATCCCAACGGGCGCGTCGTTGAGCCGCCGAAGCGCCCCGATTCGTGGACGTCGGTCTCGCTGCTCGACGCCCGGAACAAATACGTCGCCCCGCGCACCAACCCGCTGGCCGACCGACGACCTGAGCTTTATGACTTGTGATCCCGCCGGGACCAGCCGCTCGCCGTACATACGAGCAGGAAATACCTCTGACAGACGCCCGCCGGGCCGATAGTATCTCTGAGTTCAAGAATGCCAACCGACTGGCTAGGGGGCCGTCTGAACAACCCCGAACTCTTGTATCGAGTCTGAGTCATGGTGTGTTT
>CAYOHG010000094.1:0-9283 GCA_964403685.1 uncultured Planctomycetales bacterium | reverse complement strand
CCTGCGGGCCTCGCCGGGGGGTTTATTCTTCCCCGAAACGGCGTCGGCCGCAAGCGACCGGGCGGGCCGCCGGCCGCCGCGCGCCGCGTTGAATTGTAGTGGCGGGCACGTACAATTCCTTCCGGTTTCCGCGCCGCACCCGATCTCGCGGTGTGCCGGCCACCGAGCGTCGCCCGTCCGATACCGAACGAATGCCCGCGACACTGGCTCAGCTTTGCGAAACGCTCTCGTCCTACGGGATGAAGCCGACGCTGCGCGGCGACGCCAGCCGCGAAGTCGCGGCGGTCGCCACGCTCGAGGAAGCCCAGCCCGGGCAGATCAGCTTCCTGTCCAATCCGAAATACGAGCGCCTGCTGGAGCGCACCTGCGCTTCGGCCATCGTGCTGCGGCCGGGCGTCGCGGCCCCCGCGCACCTCGACCTGATCCAGGTCGACGACCCGTATGCCGCCATCACCGCCTTGATGGTTCGCCTACACGGCTACCGCCGTCACCGCCGGCTGCCGCCCGACCGCGCCAGCGGCGCGATTCACCCCAGCGCGGCGATTGGTCCCGACACAACGGTCTACCCCGGTGCGACGGTCGACGAGGACGTGCGGCTGGGTGCTCGCTGCGTGCTTTACCCCGGCGTATACGTCGGCCCGCGCTGCCAGCTCGGCGACGATGTTGTGCTGTATCCCAACGTCGTGCTGTACGAGGACACGCAGGTCGGCAACCGCGTGACGATTCACGCCGGATCGGTCATCGGCGAGGACGGCCTGGGTTACGCACCGGTCAACGGCCGCTGGGTCAAGATTCCGCAGATCGGCTGTGTTGAGATCGGCGACGACGTCGAAATCGGCTCGAACTGCTCGATCGACCGCGCCACGCTCGGGCGCACGCGCATCGCCCGCGGCACGAAATTCAGCAACCTGATCGCCATCGGCCACGGAACGCAGATCGGCGAAGACTGCATGTTCGTCGCCCAGGTCGGGCTGGCCGGCTCGGTCACGGTCGGGAATCAAGTCACGATGGCGGGGCAGGCCGGCGTGGTCGGGCACATTCGCGTGGGCGACAAGGCCACCATCGGGGCCAAAGCCGGTGTGACCAACAATGTGCCGGACGGCGAAACCGTGCTCGGCCAGCCGGCGATCCCGATCAACGAGATGAAACGCCAGGTTGTGCACGTGGCCCACCTGCCCGAGCTGCGCCGCCTGGTCAAAGACCTCGAACGGCGCCTCGCCGAGCTGGAAGCGCGGCTCAACGCGCGGGACGAGCCGCACGCGCAGTGAGCGGCGCGACCGCGCGGCGGGCATACCGACAGGCGCAGCGAAGAACCGGGCTCTGACGACGATCACGCGTTCGAGCACGCGCTCGCCGGCGCGGTCTCCCGTCTTTCGATACACTTGCCAGGGAAGACACCCCGTCAGGCGATGGCAGGCCGGGTGAAAAACGAGAATCGATCAAGAATCTTCCGGGCCCGCGACGCCTGTCGGCGGCGCGTGACTCCGTAATGGCATGAGTGATGAGCAGCCCGGGTTGATCCACGCCGCCGGCGTCCTTCGGCCTGGAGTACGGGCGCCGCACGCGGAGGGATCGGACGCCGGGCTTGCTCATTCGTTTGGCGTGGTTTACCGCGAGCATTACGGCGCGATCGCGGGATTGATTCTCCGTCGAACGGGCAGCGTGCACGCTACCGAGGACCTGGCGTCGGACGTGTTCCTCGCGGCGTATCGCGCATTCCCGCGCTTCCGAAGCGAGGTCCCCGTCGGGGTGTGGCTCCGGCGGATCGCACACCACTGCGTGAGCCGGTGGGTCCGGCGCGAGGCGGGGCTACGAGGGATCTTGCGCCGGCTGCCGGCGATCGGCTGGTTCTTGCCCGATCATTCTCGGAGTCTGGATCGCCCGGCGGCGTTGCGGGCGCTGCTCCGTCTGTCCACCGCTCAGCAGTCCATCCTCTCGGCGCACTACTTGGAGGGGATGAGCCTGAACGAAACCGCACTGATGTTGTCGATCACGCCCGCCGCCGCCAAGTCACGTCTCGCGCGAGCGCGGGAGGCGCTGCGGCTGGCGCTGCACCAGAAGGAACAACGATGAACCGTGGACCGAACAGCGACTACACGGAAACCATCGCCCCCTGGGGCGCCACAAACCGCCCCGACCCCGTGGATCTTGCCATCGATGCGCTCGCCGCTGTGCGTTGGAGCGGGTCGCCCGACTGGCGTTCCTTTCAGGAGCACGTGATGTCTCATCGGACTTCGTCCTGGCGCCGTACCTCGGTGCTCTCCCTGCTCGCGTGCGGAGTTTTGACAGCGGGCGCTGCGGCAGTCGCATGGGAGCGGTTCCCGATCTCGGGCACAATGGTGTTGAACTCGGGCGAATCCGTTGAGGTCTCAGGCGAGATGGCGGACTCCGGCGAGGGCTTCTTCGAGGCGCACGTCGACGCGGGCGACGCCGACCTTTCGAGCGACGGTACGATGAGGATTACGATGCCCGATGGAAGCAAAGCGACGCTGGTGGTGGAGCCCAGCGACGGCGCCGCCGCACCGAACGACTGACGCAGGATGGCATGCTCTGGGCGAGTGAGCGGTAGAGGCTTGTCGGAAGGCCGGTGTGGCCTAAGGGTTGCCGGCCAGCCCTCCCTGCGGCGAAAACACCGCCGGAATCCTCGCGGGAAGATTGTCTAGCGAACTGTAGGACGCCATACTTCAGCGCCCGCGTCGTGGGGCGCGGGGGCCGCGCGGGCCGCTGCGCTCCGCGCGACGCATTTCGGCCACGCTTTCCGCAGGAGCGTCTCCCATGACCTTTCTGACTGCGCTTTGGCTGCCGATTCTCGTCTCCGCCGTTCTCGTGTTCGTCGTCAGTTCGATCATTCACATGGCGACGCCGATGCACAAAGGCGACATGCGAAAGCTGAAGAACGAAGAGGCGATCATGGACGCGCTGCGCTCGCACGGCCTCGAACCCGGCGAGTACATGTTCCCCTGCGCCGGGTCGATGAAGGAGATGGGCTCGCCCGAGATGCTGGAGAAGATGAAGCGCGGCCCGGTCGGGCGGTTGTTGATCATGCCTCCCGGTGGGTGCAACGTCGGCCAGAGCCTGATGCAGTGGTTTGTGTATTCGATCGTCGTCGGCGTGCTGGTCGCCTACGTCAGTTGGCACGCGCTGGGAGCCGGGGCGCACTACCTGTCCGTCTTTCGCGTCGCCGGCACCGCGGCGCTGCTGGGCTATGCCGCGGGCTACGTGGTCGATTCCATCTGGAAGGGTGTGAGCTGGGGCACGACCGCGAAGTTCATCGTCGACGGCGTTCTTTACGCACTCGTGACCGCCGGGACGTTCGGCTGGCTGTGGCCGGACTCGAACTGAAGCGCCGCGCGGCGGCGCATCGCCGACAGGCCCAGGCTCCGTGAAAAGCAGTGCCGCAAAGGGCGCCATGATCGGCGCCGCGCATCAGCCGCAGTTCACGCCGAACGCGACCAGCATCTGGGAGAGGTCGTCCAGGTCGATCGCGCCGTCGCCGGTCAGGTCGCCCTGAGCGTAGGTCGCGCCGCCGGCGAGGCCGAAGTTCACCAGCAGGATCGACAGGTCGTCCAGGTCGATCACCAGGTCAGCGTTGAGATCGCCCAGCACGCCGGCCGAAGCGACGAAGTGGGCGTTCAGCACGCCGCCGCTGGCCCCGGGAGTGTAGGCTCCGAGCGTGGTGCGGCGCGTGTCGCTGGCGGTGATCCACGCGTTCATGCCGGTAAAAGTCCCGCCCAGCGGGGTCGACTGGCCCTCCTGGGCGACGGTGCGCAGCGAGTTGTCCGGCAAACTGACGACTTGCGTATCGAGTTCGGTGCCGGACGTCAGCCGCGCGACGGCCCAGATCGAGAGATTGCCGCAGGCGTCCAGGGCGTGCATCGGATTGCGTGAGAAGGCCAGCCCCCAGCAATCCCCGCCGCCGACGGGGTCGTAAAACGCCAGTGCCTTGCGCCATGTCCCCGGGCTGCCAGCAACCCACCCGGAGGTGTACTGTCCGCCGCCCAGGGCGACATCCGCAAAGAAAGCGATTTCTCCGCCGGCATTAAGCAGCGGCGATTGAAAGTCGAAGTACGTACCGCCGATCGGCGTGGTCTGGCCGGCGGCGATGTATGTCTCGTGCACGCCAGCGGTCGTGACGAACAAGCCGCGCGTGATGGTCCCGCCCGCGACGGTGGAAAAGAAGCTGACCTGGCCGGCATCGTTGAGGCCGGGCACGTCGCCGATGGGGATCGTTGTTCCGTCGGCAAAGCCGAACGACTCGCCCGCGATGATCGCAAACGTCCCTCCGCCGGGGGCCGCGTCGCCCACCGCGACGTGCTTGGTCAGTACGCCGTTGTTCCAGCGGAGGATATTGACGGCGTTGGTGCCGCTGTTGGTGGCGAGGAAGGCCACTTCGCCGAGGTTGTTGAGCGAGCCCGGCCCGATGCGCGTGAGCGTTCCGCCCAGCGGCGACGGGTCGCCGACGGCGGCGACCTTGATGATCGTCCCGCTGGCGCCAAGCCGCAGGAACATCCCGCGCGGCGCGCTGCCGTTCACCACGTCGGCGATGAACAGCACGTCGCCGCGATTGTTGATGGGCGGTGCGAATACCGTGCCGCCAAAGAAGCCGGTGAACGTCCCGCCGATAGGCGACGGGTCGCCGCAGCCGGTGCCGGGGTTGCCGCTGCCACCGCCGCCGCCGCAGCCGATCGCGACAGGTGTCAGCACGCCGCCGTCGGAAACAAAAATGCCCTGGTTGCGGCTGGAACCCATGACCTGGGCGAAGAAAGCGATCTGGCCGTAGTCGTTGATGGTGGCGGGGTTGGCCGGCGCGATGGGCGAGAGCGTGCCGCCGCCGGGAACCGCCTGTCCGTGGCGCGCGGCGTCGTCGAGCACAAACCCGGGGGCCAGCCGGCAGCAGGGCGAGAGGCTGCGAGCCGCGTTGCTGAGATCGTAGCGCCCTGCGGGCCGGCGCCCGGCGATGTCGAGCGCGGCCTCGTCGGTCCAGGCCGTGACGTGCGCGGGCAACTCCGCCGAGACGACCATCGGTTGTCGTTGCGACGAATCACCGCTGGGTTGGGGCGCGGCGCCGGCGAAAGCCAGCGACCACGCGCCGAGCGCCAGCACGAAAGTCGGTGCGAAACGAATGGGTGCGAGGAAGCGCTGCACAGGAAACCCTCCCGGAGTGTCATGCGGCGGGCGCGCGTTATCTTGATGTGCCGCGGGCATGCGCCCCAAGTTCGGCCGGTAGTACGGAAAGTGTGCACTCGCGCGACACGCTTGGAAAGTGGGGAAATTGCCTATCCCCCGGCGCGTCGCTGATGGGGCGGCACGAGCCGCTCCCGATAACTCTTGATGGACACGGTGCCGCCCGGCACCGACGTACTCCAATGCCATAGCGGGCGCTCGTTCGGCGTGACCAGCGCCCGCTGGCGGGTGTTCATATGCGGTCAGCGCCGCATCGGGCGCGGCGCCCGTAAATCAGCGTCCACCCGGCGCGAAGTATGTCGGGTAGTCCGGCCACCAGGTCGCGGCGCGCACGGTCCGATCGATCTCGCGATCATCGATCATGCGACCCAGCCGGATGTCGCGGGCCTTGCGCACGACCGCGCAGGCGACGCGGAAGCTGACTTCGCGCAGTTCGGAAACGTCCGGATAGAGAGCGCCGGTCGCAAGGCGCTTCTCCGTGACAGAGTCCGCCAGTGCCTTGGCGGCCGCCATGAACAGCTCGTCGCGCACTTCGCGCGCTTCGGCGACGATGCAGCCGAGCCCCAGCCCCGGGAAGATGAAGACGTTGTTTCCCTGGCCGATTTCGTGCGTCTTGTCGCCGTAGGTCACGGGCGCGAACGGGCTGCCCGTCGCGATCAGGGCGCGTCCGTCGCTCCAGCGGATCGCCTCCTCGGGCGTGCATTCAGCCTTGGTCGTGGGATTGCTGAACGCGAAGATCACGGGCCGCTCGCAGTGCCTGGCCATGGTGCGAACGACCGTCTCGGTGAAGATCCCGGGCGTTGCCGCCGTGCCGACCATGATCGTCGGCTGGACGTGCTCGACCACCGTCGCCAGATCGATCTGGCCGGCGCGCTCGAGCTTGTAATGGGCCATTTCCTCGGGCGTCATGGCCACCGGTTTCTTGTGCTCGTCGTCCATCGCGCGGCCCTGGTAGAGCAGGCCGCCGCTGTCGAGGAAGACCAGGTTGCGGTGCACGCTGGCGCGGTCGACGCCCGCTTCGAGCATGCCGGCCTCGATCAGCCTTCCGATACCGATGCCCGCGGCGCCGGCGCCGGCGAAGACCACGCGCTGCTCGGCGATCGGCTTGCGCGTGATACGCAGGGCGGACCAGACGCCGGCCATGCCGACGGCGGCGGTCCCCTGAATATCGTCGTTGAAGCTGGTGATGCGCTTGCGATAGCGGTCCAGGATGCGGATGGCGTTGGCCTTTTTGAAATCCTCCCACTGGAGCAGCGCCCGCGGGAACACCGCCAGCACACCCTCCACAAACGCCTCGATGAAGTCGTCGTAGGCCTTGCCGGTCAGCCGCCGCTGGCGGTAGCCCAGGTAACACGGGTCACTCAGCAGCGCGGAGTTATTGGTGCCGACATCGAGCGAAATCGGCAGGCAGTGTGACGGATGAATGCCGGCGGCGGCGCAGTACAGCGACAGTTTGCCGACCGGAATCCCCATGCCCCCGGCGCCCTGGTCGCCCAGTCCGAGGATGCGCTCGTTGTCGGTGACGACGATCAGGCGGACGAGCTCGGGGTCGCGCACGTTGCGGAGCAGCTCGGGCACGCGCTCCAGGTCGTCGGGCGTCAGCCAGATGCCGCGCGGCGTGCGCATGATGTGGCTGTATTCCTGGCAGGCCTTGCCGACCGTGGGGGTGTAGACGATCGGCATCAGCTCATTGAGATTCTCGACCAGCAGGCGATAGAACAGCGTCTCGTTGCGGTTCTGAAGCGCCACGAGCCCGACGAACTTCTCCAGGTCGTCGCGCTTGGCACGCAGATGTTCCAGTTCGAGTCCGACCTGCTGTTCGATCGTCAAGGGCGTCGGCGGCAGCAGCCCCGTGAGCTGAAGCCGCTCGCGCTCTTCCAGCGTGAAGGCGGCGTCCTTGTTAAAACGCGCGTCGCGCAGCAGGCGCTCGCCGGCGTAGGGTGCGACGGTACGACGGGCGGCGGCGGATGATTCAGCCACAGTGGCGGGCATGGGCGAGTCTCCTATCCAGGTCGGCGCCCGCTAGGGGGCGGCCGGACGGCCTTCAGGTCGATTCCACGGTCAGGGTGGCGCGCAGCTCGCGGCGCCGGGCAGTCTCCGCGCGGAGCCAGTTTGCCAGTGCATCGATGCCTGCTCCGCCGAGCGCGTCGGTTGGCATCACGACGACGGTCGGATTGACGGTGCGGATGTCGTCGACCGCGCGGCGCTGGTCGAACCGGACGTACGGCTGGAGGTCGCACTTGCTGAGCACGACGAGATCGGCCCGCCGGAACAGCAGGGGGTACTTCAGCGGCTTGTCGTCGCCTTCGGTGAGACTGAGCAGCGCGATCCGGGCGTGCTCGCCAAGGTCGAAACTCGCCGGGCAGATCGGGTTGCCGACGTTCTCGATGATCAGCAGGTCCAGCGGCTCCAGCGACAACGCGTCCAGCGCCCGCTGAACGTGCTCGGCCCGCAGGTGGCAACCGCCGTCGGTCAATAATTGCACCGTCGGCACGCCCAGCGCGGCGATTCGCTCGGCATCGCGGGTGGTTGCCAGGTCGCCTTCGAGCACGGCGACGTGCAGGTCGCGCAGCCGCGGCAGGACGGCCTCCAGCAGCGTAGTCTTGCCGCTGCCGGCGCCTCCCAGGATGTTGACGCAAAAAATGCCGCGCTCGTCGAACATAGCGCGGATTTCGCCGGCGGCGGCATCGTTCTTTTCCAGCACGCGGCGGACGACAGGGATGATCATGGGCCAGCCTCCGCTTCGATCGAGCACAGCTCCAGTTCGTCCCCGCCGCTGACCAATTGTCCCGCGGTCGAACAACGTGGGCAGGACGCTTGCCAGGTTGCGGCGCCAAACGTGGCACCGCATTCGGGACACCGCAGCGTGAGCGGGCTCGTCTCGATCACTAGTTCGGCACAGGCACAAGCCGTGCCAGAGCGGGCAATCTCAAAGGCCGCGCAGAGTGCGTCGGTTTCGATCATGCGCAGCGGTCCTACCCGGCAGGTCAGGCGCGAAATGCTTCCCGCGCCCGCGCGGCGGGCATGCTCACCGGCCAGCTCAACCAGTGCCCGGGCGATCGCCAGCTCATGCACGGGCCGACTCCAGGCGCGCCAGCCAGGTCCGGACGTCCGCCCGAATCCGCCGCTCCAGCCGCGGCAAAGCGCGCCCGACGCACGGCGAGAGCTCCGGACCGTAGCCGAAGTCGACCGCCCCGACCACGTAGATCCAGACCTCCTGCGGCAACAGGCCGAGCTGTTCCGCGATCCGCAGCCCTTCACCGACGCTGAGCAGATGGGTCGAGTGCGTGGCTCCCAGCGGCAGGCGCTCGAAGGCGGACAACTCGCTGCCGGGCGCGGCCGGCTGGTAGCGCAGCCGGCAGATGCGCCCCTCGGCCAGGCGCGGACTGCACGCGGCGGCATCGATGAGCGCGAGCAGCCGGACCCCGTCGAGATCGAGAAGCAGGTCGGTGCCGGGATCCTCGCTGCGGCAGACCTGACAGCCGGTCGGCGTCCGCCGCGCGAGCCGGTCGGCCTCCTCCAGGCCGAGCTGGTCGTCGCGGCGCTGACTGCGACCGCCGCCGATGATGTTCACCGGCCGGGGTTCGCTCGGCAGCATTGCGCGCAGCGGACACCAGGGAGCGATCGCCTCGTCTGATCGCGCGATGGCGGTTTCGAGCGACCGTGCTCGGGCGGTGGATTCCATGCCTACTCCCAGTCGATGTCCAGAAAGTGCGTCGCGCACGAGATGCACGGGTCGTACGCGCGCACCAGCATTTCCAGCCGCAGCGTGAGTTCTTCGCGGCCCAGCCCGTTTTGCAGGAGCTGCGGCACGTACGCGCGCATGTCGTCCTCGATATTGGCCAGGTTCTGGCCGGTCGGAATGATCAGGTTTGCCGATTGAATCAGCCCTTTCTCGTCGACGGTGTACTCGTGGAACAGAATACCGCGCGGCACCTCGGCCGCGCCGACGCCCGTGCCGAAGCGCGTCGGACGGGGCGGGGGCTCGGGGATCAGGGTGCGGTGCAGAAGCTGGTCGATCAGCTCGATCGAATCCTCCACGCAGTGCACGGTCTCGACCAGTTGGGCCGTGTTGTTGTGGAATGGATTGGTGCAGGGG
>CAYOHG010000093.1:0-9305 GCA_964403685.1 uncultured Planctomycetales bacterium | reverse complement strand
TCGTCCTGGGGTTGGTGCTTCAGCCGGTCGTGGGGATGATCTACGGCGATCTTTCGCCGCCGGTATCCGCCCGGGCGGACATAATCCTCGCCGCGCTGGCGCGTTTTCTTCGGCATCGCGCCGTGCGCGGACCGCGTAGCGTTCGGCCGGCGCCGCCGCGCGGCGGAAAAACGCGGCGCAAGTCCGTTCGACAGCGGCGCGGCGCAGCGACCTGAAGACCAAGCGCCGGCTATTCGCGTCTGAGTCGTTCGACCACCCGCAGCGCGTCGCGCAGCGCGCGTACATCATGCGTGCGCAGATACGCCGCGCCGTGCAACGCCGCCCACAGCTCGGTCGCCAGCGTCCCCGCCGAGCGCTCGGCGATCGGCCGCGGTTGCCGTGGCGTTCCCAGCCAGGCCCCGAGGAAGGATTTTCGCGACGTGCAGACCAGCAGCGGGCAGCCCAGCCGCGCCAGCCGCGGCAGTGCGCCCAGGGTCGTCAGGCTCAGTTCCGGATCGCTGCCGAGAAAGAAGCCCATGCCGGGGTCGAGGATCACGCGGCGGCGATCGATGCCGGCCGCGGCCAGCGTCGCCAATCGTTCGGCGAAGAAGGCTTCGATCTGCGCGACGATTTCGGCCGGGCTGGTCGGCAGGGGCGGTTCGCGCCAGGCCCGGGCCGTCGGCGAGCGCGAGTGCATCACGATCAGTTGTGCGGGCGCATCGCGGACAGCTTCGACCGCGCCGGGCTCGCGGAAGCCGCGCACATCGTTGATGAACTCGGCGCCGTGTGCCAGCGCGTAGCGCATGACCGCGGGCTTGCAGGTGTCCACCGACACGCGCGCACCGCGCGCGCGCAGATCGCTCAACACAGGCGCCAGCCGGCGGATTTCCTCCTCCGGCTCAACCGCCTCGCTGTCCGGGTGCGTCGACTCGGCACCCACGTCGATGATGTCGGCGCCGTCCGCGAGCAATTGCGCGGCGTGCGCGGTCGCGGCCGGCGGGTTCAGGTAGTGCCCGCCATCAGAAAACGAATCACGGGTCAGGTTCAGAATCCCGAGAATCTTCGCCATGTCCGCGGCTCCCGGTATGCGCTACGGGGTCTTCCCGGTCCGCCGATCGTTTTCGGCTACACTCTCTCGTGCGTAGCGTAGCGGAGGGCCCGGCAGCCCGGGGGGCGCGCAGGATCGGGCGAATTCTTTCAGGAGACCGGACATGACCGCCAAGGATGTCATTCGCAAATCACTCGAGATGGCGCATTGGGTCACCAACCAGTACCTGGAAGACCTGAGCGACGCGGACCTCGTGCAGCGGCCGGTGCCCGGCGCCAACCATATCGCCTGGCAGCTCGGGCACCTGCTGATGTCCGAACGCGAGATGGTGTCCTCGCTGGGGTGCACGATGCCCGAGCTTCCGGCGGGTTTCGAGGCGGCGCACTCGAAGGAAGCCTCCGGCTCCGACAGCCGGAGCGGCTTTGGCAGCAAGGCACAGTACCTCGATCATTTCAAGAGAATGCACGCGGCGACCCTCGCGGCGCTGAGCGCCACCCCTGACGCGCAGCTCGATCAGCCCGCGCCGGAGCCCATGCGCAGCTACGCCCCAACCGTCGGCGACGTGTTCAACATGGTCGGGCTGCACGAGATGATGCACACTGGCCAGTTCGCCGTGCTCCGCCGCAAGCTGGGAAAGCCCGTCAAAATCTGATCGCCGGCCGGGTAGGCCGGAAGCGGAACAACGAGGATTGAGCCGGGCAGCGCGGGGTGGTAACTTGGGATCGTCGGGCGACGGCGGTCGGCCGCCGCCTCAACGGACCCAAGCGGGCATCGGGCGCGCCATCGGCGGAGCCTGCGGTTCGCGCTGGAGGCCGCCGCATGAGCATTCCCGCGCATCGGACACGTCGTCGGATCGCCTTTACTCTGATCGAGCTGCTCGTCGTCGTGGCAATCATCGCGCTGCTCATTGCAGTCATCCTCCCGGCATTGAAGTCAGCGCGGAAAGAGGCCCGGCGGGTGCGGTGCGCTGCGAACCAGCGCGCCTTGCTGCTGGCCTGCCGCGCCTACGCCGATCAATCCCGCGGATACTGGCCGCTGCCGAACTGGGGCTGGCCGGAGAGCGACCCAACGCTGCCGACCGGCTGGGCGTTCGACGCTAAGAAGCTGACCTACTCCAGCGGAGAGCCGCAGTGGAAGCCCGAAGACGTCAAAGATGGGGCGATCTACCCCTTCGGCGGCGACCTTGGCATCTACAAGTGCCCCGAACACCAGCGTGTTTCGGGAAACAAGAAGGACACGCGCCTGCTCACCAGCTATCTGATGAACGGCTCGATTTCCGCCTTCAGCGCGACGCGCTCGTTTGATCTTTCGCGCTATCGGGTGGACGCGATCATCTACTGGGAGCCGCCCGATCCCGAAGGAATGGATGAACAGTCCACGGGCTGGTACACCGAGGACTGGCAGGACTGCTCCAGCTCGCCGGATCAAGGCTTCACGTTCCGGCACGGCGGCAGTGGCGTGACGCTTGGCGCGATCGACGGACATACCGAGTGGTGGACGCTTAGCAAGTACCGCCAGATCGCTTCCGATCCGGTCGCGAACGCGTTGTGGTTCAACCCCGAGGCCGCGGACGGGCGCTGGTAGGTTCGGCCGGTCGGACCCGCGACCGAGTCCTTAAAACTCAGGTTCCGCGCCATTCTTGCCGATGCGCGCCGTTAGCGATCATGAACTGCGCGCGAGTCCAACGTCTGATATCGCTGTGCATCGGGCTGGGGGGCCTGGCCACGCCGGCCAGCGGTTCGGATCCGGCCACGCAGGTCGCGCCGCGCGCGGCACAGGATGCAGCGCTGCACCAGATCCTGAAAGTCTTTGATTTTGACGAGCGGCGGCTGGGAAACTTCGACGAAGCGCCGCTGCATTGGGACCGATTGGACGGCGCCGGACTGCCGGGATTTGCGCGCGGCTACATCGACGATGACGTCGGGCACCGAGCGGCTCCTTCGTTCCGGCTCGAGGCCCAGACCGCCAGCGTCGCCTACGAGTATCGCCAACTCGATCTGGCCATCACGCCGGAGTCGACCTACCTGATTCGGGCCTTCGTGCGCGCCGAGCGAATGGTCCACTCGGCAGCGTTTCTAGCGGCGTATCTGGTCGATCGTTTCGGCCAGCGGATTCCCGGCAGCGACGCGGTCAGCAACCTGGTTCGCTCCGACGGGGCCGGTGCCTGGCAGCCGGTCGAGCTGGTGATGCCCACGCGACTGCCGCGCGCCCATCGCATCTGCCTGCAGCTCTGGGTGGCGCAAGCGCATTGCTGGGCGCCGCCCGAAAGCACGCCGCTGGACCCGATCGTCAATACGGACGTCGCCGGACGAGCGTGGTTTGACGACATTTCGATCATTCGGCTGCCGCGCGCCGCGCTGCGCCTGGCCGGGGACGCCACGGTGCTGAAGGCGGGAGAATCCGCCGAATTCGCCATCGACGTGCAGCACGCGCAGGACGTTCCGCTGACGGTCGAGCTGAGCGTTGCGGACCCGCTCGGGACGGAGCTGCACCGCCAGCGGCTGGACATCGCGGCCGACCGCAATGCGATGATCCGGCCGTTCTCGGAGGATTCAACCCACCGCGACGCGGCCCGTTCGCCCGACGCGGCCCGCGCCACGCGCCTGAGCGCTCGCACCACCGGGCTGGCCGCCGGCGACTACGTCGCCACGCTGCGCGTGCTCAGCGCCGGAGATGCGGTACTTACGCGCACGCTCGATTTCGTGGTCGTGCCGGACCTGGGCAAACCGCGCGACCCGACCCGCATCGATTTGGGAGTCGACCTCGGGCCCTGGCGCGGCGGGGACGTCGACGACGCGGTCGCGTTGATCGCGGCGCTGGGGGCGCAGGCCGTCAAGGTCGGCGTCGAAATGGGCGGTGTGGAATCGACGATCGAATCCGCCGCGCGGCTGCGCGAGATCAGCCTGCTGACGCGGGAGCTTCAGCGGCGTGGCATTGACGTGACCGCCGTGGCACTCGGGGCGCCGCGCGAAGCCGGTCAGCCGGCCGAGGCGCTTCAGGACCTGGTCACCAACCCGCAGACCTGGTCGGCCGCCTGCGGCGCGGTGCTCTCGCACTTCGGCGGGGCCATCCCCGTCTGGCAACTGGGAGACGAGTCGCTGGAGCTATCCAACCGCAGCGGCTGGAGCGCCGAGTCGCTGGCGGCGGCGCGCCGGACGTTTCGGCGATACCTGACGCTGCCACAACTGGCCGTTCCTGGGGCCGTCTCCGAGAGTGGCCCGGGGGCGCTTGAAGCCGGGGAAGTTCGCTCGGTCTGGTTTCCGGGCCGATTGCCGGCGCGCAGCATCCCGCAGATGCTGCGCTGGGTGGTCGAGAACGACGGGCCACGGTGTTGGCTGACGATCGGTATGCCAGAGGCCGGGTCGGGCGGCGACGGGCCCGAACCGGGGCTGGAAGATCTCGCTCGTCGCCTGGTGCTCAGCAAGTCGCTGGGGCTGGAGCGCGTGTACGTTCCGGCACCAGTCCGGCTGAGCGACGCCAGCGGTCGGCGCGTGCTGGTTCCGACCCGTGCCTACATCGGTGTGCGTACGCTGCTGAGCGTACTGGCGGGTCGGCGGGCGCGGGCTGTCTTGCGCCCGGCCCCGGATACCCTCGCGATTCTCTTCGATGACGGGGATGCGAGCTGCATGGCGATCTGGACCTGGCGCGACCAGGCGCTGCCCGAGCCTGTTCGCATGTACATCGGCCCGACGCCCGTGCTGCGCGAGTTGAACGGGGCGACGATTCCGCTGGAAACCGACGGCGACTTCGCGAGCGTCCCCGTGCGGCCCGGCCCTGTTTTTGTCGAGCAGCTCAACGCCGCGATGGCTGCGCTACAGGGCAGCTACCGCTTCGCGCCGACCGCCATTGAGGTGCGGGCCGACGCCGAGCAGCCGGTACTTTCGTTCCGCAACCCTTACGACGCGCCAATGGTAGGTGAGCTGCGGTTGACGGTGCCGACGGCCTGGACGGTCAGCCCCGCGACGCGGCGCTTTGTGCTCCGGCCCGGAGAGGAATTGCGGCAAGTGCTGCAATTGGGCGTACCCCCGCGACAGCCGGCGGCCCAGGCGCCCGTGGACGTGCAGATTTCCATTCAGTCGCCCCAGGCGGCGGAACTGCAATTCAGCGAGTCCATCGAAATCAGCCTGCGCGACATCGCGCTCGATGCATCCTCCTCGTGGTCCGGCGACACGCTGCTGGTTGAGCTGACGCTGCGGAATCGCTCTACGGCGCCGGTGAGTTTCGCGGCGTTCTGCGCTCCGCCCGGCCGCAAACGCCTGCGCGGCCAGTTTCTCGACGTGGAGCCCGGCCAGTTCCTGACCAACGTCTTTCGTTTCCCGGACAGCCGCGAGCTGTCGGGCGGGATGGTCTACGTTGGCGTGGAAGAGGTCGAAGGCCAGCGCGTGCTGAACCGCCTTGTCGAAGTGCCCCACTAGCGTCAGAATGATCCCCTTGTGATCGCGGAGCGGTGCCAGAGGATCCCGGGACATGCGTCCCGGTGACCTGTGCGCGACGGAGCGCCGATGGTCAGCCTGCCGGTTCGAGATGCCTCGGGATCGCGCGACGACTCCGGCTGCGGAGGCGAATGCGGGGCCGGTCTGGAGAAAGTCTACCCGACCATGGCGGTGCGCTTCGGCGCCATGCGCTGGGTAGGGGAGTTCACCTTCCGGCGCGGCTCGGTATTTCGCTGCGGCGCGAAGGTGGTCATCCAGACCGATCGCGGCCTCGAGCTGGGCGAGCAGGTCAGCCTGTCGTGCACCGGCTGCACGAACTCGGTCAGCCGCGAGCAGATCAAGCGATACGTTGAGAATAGCGGCCCGGAATTCTACGGCCTGCGGGCCGGGCGGATCCTGCGGGAGGCCAGCGCCGACGATCTGCGCGACCACGAGCACCTGAACGCCGGGGTGCGCGCCGACATCGACAAGGCGCAGTTGCTCGCGGCGCAGCTCGACCTGCCCATGAAGATCGTGACGGTCGAACACCTGCTGGGCGGCGAACGGATTGTGTTCTACTTCCGCTCCGACGAGCGAATCGACTTCCGCGACCTCGTGCGGCAACTGGCCGCCGACTATCGCACCCGCATCGAGCTGCGGCAGGTCGGAGCACGCGACGAAGCCCGGCTGGTGGCCGACTACGAGATCTGCGGGCGCGAGTGCTGCTGCAAGAACTTCCTCAAGAAACTCCGGCCGGTGACGATGAAGATGGCCAAGCTGCAGAAGTCGACTTTGGACCCGACCAAAGTGTCGGGCCGCTGCGGGCGCCTGCGTTGCTGCCTGCGATACGAGCACGTGGGCTACGAGGAGCTGCTCAAGCGCCTGCCGCGACCCGGCGCGTGGGCCGACACCGAATACGGTCCGGCCGAGGTGCTGGATCGCCAGGTGCTCACGCAGCTTGTTCTTGTGCGTGTACGCGACGGCCGTGAACTGACCATTCCGATCGAGGAGCTTCGGGCGTTTCCGATCGAGCCGCCAGTCGACGGCGGAGCGGGGCCCGCCCCGGTTGCGCGCCGGTTTCCGGCCGGCCGCAACCCGCACCGATTGCCGGTCCCACGCGAGGAGAGTGTGCCCGATCGACCCGAGGATGAAGTCGCGGGCGAACTGGACGATCACGCGGAATCCGAGGAAGCTCCCGGCGACGTTGCCGGCGTCGAACCCGCGCCGCAGCGGCCGGGCGATGCACCGGCTGTTGATGCGCCGCGAAGTGAAGAACTTGCCCGGCCGGGTCGCCGCCGGCGCCGCGGGTGTCGCCGCGGCCGGCGCGGCGCTGGCGGTCCCCAGCGGGGCGGTGGTGCCCCACCCAGCGAATGAAACGAGTCGAGCGCATGAGTACACAACTGAATGATCGCAGCCGGCAGTTGGAGCAGTTGATCCGCGCCGACGGCCGCTATCCGCTGGATGCCTTCGAGTTCCTGCGACTGGGTCTGGCGCACGCGACCCAGCGCGTGTACGCCGCCCGCGGCGCCGCCGGCGACGCGCCGCGCCACGTCACCGGGCAGCAACTGTGCGTCGGGCTGGTCGAACTGGCCCGCAAGCTGTGGGGACCGCTGGCGCCGCTCGTACTGGCCCGCTGGAGCATCCGCACGACGCGCGATTTCGGGGAGATGGTCTTCTTGCTGGTCGAGGCCGGATTCCTGGGGCGGCAGGATTCCGATCGGATCGAGGACTTCAACGACGTGCTCGATCTCTCGACGGCGTTCGACGACTACGCCGTGAACCTCTCAGCGGTTTCGCGGGGCTGATGATCCGCCGACGGCCGCCGTGCGCCGAGCGCCGTTCCGCGCGGCGGGCCGGCGCAAGGGCAATACCTCGGTGAGCGGTCCCGGCATGGAACGATATCTTCCCAGGCTCAACGAGGACGCCCGGCGCTGGGCGCGTTTCATCGGATTGCTGCTGGCCGTGCTGCTGGCGATCCTGGCCGCCCGCGCGCTTCAGACCGTGCTGACGCCCATCGCGACGGCGCTGGCGATCGCGTACATCCTGAACCCACTCGTGACGTATCTGGAGCAGCGCTGGAAGGTCGCCCGGGTTCTCTCCGCCGCGGTCGGGTTGCTGCTGCTGTTGGCGGCGGTGGGGTTGACGGGGGTGATCGCCACGGCGCAGTTGCTGAGGTTCGTGGAGAACATTCCGCAGTACGCCGAGCGACTGCACGCGTGGGCCGATGCCAGTCTGCCGGCGGTGCGTGAACTGCTGGTCGATTCGGACCGGTTGCGGGCGCTGCTTTCGCAATACGGTCCGGCGGTAGGATCGCGCCTCGCGAGCTACGTCAGCGGCACCCTCAGCAACGCCATGTACGTGGTAAGCCTGGCCGCGCTGCTGCCGATGTATACGTTTTTCTTTGTGGTCGAGTTCAATCGAATCAAGCAGGCGATTCACGAGCTGCTGCCGGCCGACTATCGCCCCACGCTCGTCCGCGTGTGGGCGACGATCGACCGGGCGGTGTCGGATTTCTTCCGCGGCCGGGTGGTGGTGTGCGCGTGCGTCGGGGTGCTCAGCGGAATCGGCTGGCTGATCGTGGGCGTGCCGTACACCCTGGCCCTGGGTCTGCTGGCGGGATTGCTCAACCTGGTCCCCTTCATGTCGATTCTGGCGCTGCCTCCGGTGTTCATTCTGACGTACATGCGGGCGGCGGAAGCCGATGAGGCCTGGCTCGTGCCGGTGGCGCTGGCGATGGGCGTTTATCTGCTCGTGCAGGCGATCGAGTCGTTTCTGCTCTCGCCGATGATCGACTCACGGGCGGCGGGCCTGCATCCGGTGACGACGGTCGTGGCGCTGATGATCGGCGCGCAGGTCGCTGGTCTGCTGGGAATGTTGCTGGCCATACCGCTGGCCAGTACGCTCAAGTCACTGGGAATCGAATACCTGCTGCCGGAGCTGCGCCGGCTGGCGGCCCGGCCGCCGCCCGACGGGCCGCTCCCCGCGGAAGCGTCCGCCGCGGTTCCCCCTGCGGAGAAAAAATGAGCGACCCGTCGCGCAAGTCGGCCGCCGGCGAAGAGCGACCGTTCGGAGCCGAGACGCCCCGCTCGGCTCTGCCCGTTTTTCTGTGGATTCTGGTCTACGCCGCCTGCCTGGCCGTGCTGATGGGCATCGCGGTGCAGACGAGCGGGCACCGCTGAGCCGGGCATGACCCAGCTCTCGCTCAACTCGCTGGACGTCGGCCGGCCGCTGACGCTCGATCATCAGATTGCCCGCGCCAATCGGGACGCCCTGACACGCGTAGACGAACCGCTCGCCCGCCAGCTTTCCGGCGTGACGGTCCCCGAAAACTGGCAGGCCGTGCATGGGCTGGACGGCGCGCCGACATTTCAGACCCGCGACGGCGGCGGGTCCACTCTGTGGCGCTGCGGCGTCGCCGCGCCGTGCGTGCGCGCCCGGGCGCTGCTAACGAGCTTGCGCCCGGAGGAAAGCAACGTCGCGTTGCCGGCGATCTCCACCGGTGCCGAGATCGATCTGCTCCTGCGGCGGCTGGCCGACCACCAGGCGGTCTTCGTTTTGGAGCCCGAGCCGGTAGCGGTCGCGGCGTTGCTGCGTATCTATGACTGGTCGGCGGCGTTGCTGCGCGGGCGCTGTGTTCTGGTAACCGAATCGTCGCCCGAGGAGTGGCTCTCGGCCTACTTCGAATCACATCCGGGGGCGCTGCCGGCGGTCCGGCTGATTTCTCTGCCCGATGTTCCGGACGACCGGATCGAGCGAACACGCGAAGTCTGCCAGCGCGTCGCTGAGCGGGTGGCCGTCCGCCGCCGCGCGGAGCTCGACCGGTTGCAGTCCGCGGCGGCCGCGCCGGCCGCGCGTCCGTCCGGCGT
>CAYOHG010000092.1:0-9363 GCA_964403685.1 uncultured Planctomycetales bacterium | reverse complement strand
GCCCGCAGCAGCGCCAGCCGCTCGGCCAGCGTCGTCAGCCGGGCGGGCGCGGCGTGCGGGGCGAGCAGCGTGAGCGGATGGGGATCGAACGTGACAGCCACGACCGGCAGGCCGAGCCGACCGGCCTCCTGGCGGGCACGTTGTATCAGCCGTGCGTGCCCGAGGTGCACGCCGTCGAAATTCCCGATCGTCGCCACGCAGGGCGCGGCGCCGCGGGCGCGGCGATCGGACCATCCGCGATGCACGCTCATTCTTCGTGCGCCTGACAAAGCAGGGGGGACTCGTCGAGCTGCTCGGATGCGACCAGGTCGGCATACGTCTCACCGCGGCGAATCAGCCGCGCACCGTGGCCTTCGACCAGCACCTCGGCGGCCCGCGGCCGCGAATTGTACTGGCTCGCCATCGCCATCCCGTAGGCGCCGACGGTGAACACCGCCAGCAGATCACCGCGCTGCAACGGCGGCAGCGGGCGCTGCCGGGCCAGAAAATCAGCGCTTTCGCACACCGGTCCGACCACGTCGCAGGATTGCAGGCCGGCGAACGGCTGGGCCGCGCCGCGGGAGTCGGTGCTGAACGAACCGGCTTCCACCGGCCAGACGAAGTGATACGCGCCGTACAGCGCCGGGCGGATCAGCTCGTTCATCGACGCATCGACGATCACGAAGCGGCGAGCGCCCTCCTTGACGTGCAACACGCGCGTCAGCAGCACGCCGGCGTTGGCGGCGATCGAGCGCCCGGGCTCCAGAATGACGCGCAGTCCGCGGGGTTCGAGCAATGGCACGACCTGACCGGCGTATTCCTCGGCGGACGGGGCCTCATCCCCGCTGTAGTACGCACCGTAACCCCCGCCGATGTCCAGCGTATCGACCGCAAACCCGCCGGCGCGAAGCTGCTCGACGAGTTCCACCGCCCGAACGACCGCCGCCCGGTACACGGCCACATCGTTGACCGGCGAACCGATGTGCAGGTGCAGGCCGCGGAGGTTGAGCGCGGGCCAGTCACGGGCGCGCTCAAACAGCTCGCCGGCCAGCCGCCAATCGACGCCGAACTTGGTGGCGCTCGTCCCGGTGGTGGTGTGATGATGGGTGCGCGCGTCGACGTCGGGGTTAATGCGCAAGGCGGCATCGGCGCGGCAGCCGGCCTCGGCGGCGAGCTGGGCGAGCCGCTCAAGCTCGCTGGCCGACTCTACGTTGAACAGCCCGATTTGTGCCGCCAGCGCCTCGCGGATTTCACGATCAGTCTTTCCGACGCCGGCGAACACGATCGACTCGGGTGTTGCGCCGGCCAGCCGCGCCCGGTACAGCTCGCCGCCGCTGACGACGTCAAACCCCGCGCCGTGCGTGCGCAGCAGCCGGGCGATGTGCAGGTTGGGGCAGCTCTTCAGCGAGAAGCAGATCGTCGGGTGTAGCGCGGCGAACGCCCGCGCCAGCCGGCGAAGGTGCTCGATTAGCGTGCCGGCCGAATAGACGTACAGCGGCGTGTCCCAGCGCTGCGCGAGCCGGGCGACCGGAATCTGTTCGCAATACAGGCGCCCGTCGCGGTACGTGAAGCAGTCCATCGGCGTGCTTTCAATCCTGGACCAGGCCGTCGAAGCCAAGCGCCGCCGCTTGCGCGCGGAATTCGGCCTCGGGCATCCAGCGCCAGGTGAATTGCTGCCCGTCGAAGAGGATCACGTGGCGGCCGTCGGCCCAGACGAACAACTGCAGCGGCGAGCGCGGGCAGCACACGCCCACCCACCGGCCGCTTGCACCCTGCGCATAGCGGATGTTGAAGTAATACGAGCCCAGCACCAGCGCGGTGCGCGGCCCGATGTCGGGAATCTGTAGCGGCGGCGCACCCAGGCGGGCGCGCGCGGCAGTGAGCGCTTCGACAAGCTGCTCGCAGCGTACGCGCGCCTCGCGCATGGCCTGCGCATCGCGGTTGCCGGCCGCCAGGACCACCATGATCAGCGTCAGCGCCAGGCCGACGGCCACCCGCCGCACAAGTCGATGGCGCCGCTGCGTGTACGTTCGGATGCGGGCAAGCTCGAGGGCGCGGGCGTCGCCTGGCTCCGGGGACATGGTGGTCAGGGCCACAGCCGCAGCTCCATCCGCAGTAGCGCCGATGTGCGCTGGTCAGCGTGTTGCACGACGGAGTATTCTAGTGTTTCGCTCAGCCGGGTAAACGTGCATGGGTTCCGTCGGCTGTGGAAGCGTCCCGATGCCCGCCGCGCTCGATTGGCTATGGCTCCTTCTGGGAGGATCGCTGACGCTGGCGATCGCCGTCGCGCTGCTCGCCTGGATCGCGGACGACCTGCGCCGCCCCGCGGGTGAGTTTCAGCGGCGCGCCGCGGCGGATGGAGCGCCGCCGTCCGCGGCGGACCAAGCCGCCCGAAGCGCCGCCACATCGAGGACTTCCGAGCCGCAGGAAACACGCTGATCGTCGCGAACGGTCGCCACGACGCGGAGCGGCAGATCAGCCAGCACGCGCCGCAGTTCGGGTTCGTCCGCCGACTCGATCAGGTAGCCCGCGTTGCACGGCTCGAACGGGTCGATGTCCGAAGGCGAGTCGCACTCCACGGAGAAACCGCAGTCGCCGCCAATGGCCATTTCCGCCAGGCTGGTCAGCCAGCCGCCCTCGCTGACATCGTGGCAGGCCGTTGCGAGTCCAGCGCGAATGGCCGCCGCGACGGCGTGATGGACCCGCAGCGCTTCGGCCAGGGGTGTCGGCACCTGCGGGAGGGCGCCGACCAGGTAGACGCGATGGCCGGCTCGCTTGAGGTCTGCGCTCGTGCAGCGGCGCACGTCGTCGATCAGGCTCAGCGCGCTGATCAGCAATGTTCCGGGGATCGCCAGCCGCGCGGTCGCGTGCAGCCGCTGCTGGGTCGCCAGCCAGCCGGCCGGGCTGAGGAAAGTTCGTTCCGGCGTCGGCTGTTGCGGATCATCGACGTAATTCGAGATGACCTCCAGCAGCGCCGGCAGATCCGCACGGTCTACGGCAAACTGGTTGTTCAGCGAGTCCTTGCCGGAGACGAACGGCGTGCCAAAGAGGCTGGCGGCGTCATAGCAGGCCTGGCAGGCGCGCACCAGCGTCCCCAGCGCGTGCGGATCATCCACGCCGCCCCAGCAGAAGTTGTCGAGGATCGCGGTCCGCCGCGGGTCGCCTCCGACGCAGACGACATTGCGCAGGGCTTCGTCGATCGACGCGACCGCCATCCAGTACGGGTCGAGATCGAACAGCGCGGGCGCCAGGCCACAGCCGACAGCCACCCCCGCGAAACCATCCAGCCGCGGACGCAGCACGGCGGCGTCGTTGGGGCCGCACCCACGTCCTCCCAGAGGCTTGACCACGCTGCCACCCTGCACCTCGTGGTCGTACGCGCGGATGATCCATTCCTTGGATGCAATGTCAGGCGAACGCAGATGGGCCTGCAATCGACCGAGCCATTCGCCGCGCGGGGCCGGACTCGGGCGGGTCGGAGCCGTCGTTGGCGGCGACCAGGTGGCCGCGCGCGTGCGGCGCGGCAGTCCTTCGTGCAGGAACCGCAGGTTCAGGTCGCCTACGACCGTCTGTTCGTAGCGCACCATCAGCCGGGGCGCAGCGGTCGGTTCGCCGGCGGCCGGCGGGCCGAACCGGCCGATGACCGTCGCCTCGGCCTCTTCAGCCCGCATGGTCGCAAGGAAGCGTTCGAGATTCTCCGCCGGGACGGCGAGCACCATGCGCTCCTGGGCTTCACTGATCCAGATTTCGTCGTAGCGCAGGCCGGCATACTTGAGCGGCACGCGCTCCAGCTCGATCGTCGCGCCGACTTCGCGCGCCATCTCGCCCACTGCGCTGCTCAGCCCGCCGGCTCCGCAATCCGTGATAGCGTTGTAGAGGCAGCCGCCGACATCGTCGCGCGCCCGCAGGATCGCGTCCATGACGCGCTTCTCGGTGATCGCGTTGCCGATCTGGACCGCGTGCGAAAACTCGTCGGCGTGCGTGTCGGTCAGCTCGGCTGAGGAGAACGTGGCGCCATGAATGCCGTCGCGGCCGGTGCGCCCGCCGACCAGCACGACCGCGTCGCCAGCCCGCGGCTCCTTGTGGATCATCGCGCGCGGGATGATCCCCACGCATCCGCAGTAGACCAACGGGTTGCCCAGGTAGCGCGGGTCGAAGACGACCGCGCAGTTGACGGTCGGAATCCCCATGCGATTGCCGTAGTCAGCGACTCCGCGGACAACGCCGCGCAGCACGCGCCGCGGGTGCAGCACGCCGCGCGGGAGCTTCCCGGCCGGCCAGTCTTCGGGCGCGACACAGAAAACGTCGGTGTTGGCGATCGGCCGGGCGCCCAGGCCGCAGCCCAGCACGTCGCGAATGCAACCGCCCACACCGGTCGCGGCGCCGCCGTACGGCTCGATCGCCGACGGGTGATTGTGCGTCTCGACCTTGAAGGCGACGGCGACGTCGGCGTCGAAGCCGATCACGCCGGCGTTGTCCTCAAAAACCGACAGGCACTCGGGCCCGCGGCCGGCGGCGATCAGCTCGTGCGTGGCCCGCGCGATGGTGTCTTTCAGCAGGTTCGTGTAGCGGATTTCGACCGTGTCGCGTTCGCTGGAACGCGCGGCGGCGGCATCGTGTCCGGCGGCGCCCGGGAACGGCGCTCCGCGGTAGAGCACTTCGCTCTTGAGCGTCTTGTGAACGCAGTGCTCCGACCAGGTCTGCGCGACGGTCTCGAGCTCCAGGTCCGTCGGCTCGCGCCCCAGGCGCTCGAAGTAGTCGCGGACCGCGCGCATTTCATCGAGCGAAAGGAACAAATGCCCGTCGCGCGACAGTTTCTGCAAGGCCGAATCGTCCAGCCCGCGAATAGCTACGTGCCGCAGGCGGAACTCGAACACCGCCGGCTGAGGCGCCGGCTGCACGCCGGCCGTCCCGGCCACCACGGTTTCGATGCAGTCGTTGGCGATCGCGCGGATGATCGTCTGACGCGCGTCGGTTGCGACGAAATCGCCGTCCAGCAGCAGCCGCCGGCCGGTGCGCACCGAGTCCACGCGATAGCCCGCGGCGCGCAGCTCGGCGAGGGTGGTCTCGGCCACCGGGTCCATCACGCCCGGCCGCGGGTGAATTTCGAAACAGGCCGATGCCAGCGGATCATCCGGGGCGGGCGGGTGCTCGCTGTGATGCAGCGCGAACGCTTCGATCAGCGGGTCGATCAGCAGGTTGCGCGCGATCGAGTCGGCGTCGGTGCGTGAAAGCGGCCCCTCCAGAAGAAAGAGCCGCTCCTGCCGGGCGGACCGCAGCGAATCCAGCCCAGCCTCGCGCAACTGGGCCGTCAGGGCGTTGTCAACCGGGCGAGTCCCGTCGCCTCGCTGGGTTCGAATCGCGACACGGTAGACCGGCATCGGGAGAATCCTCAACGGCGCGCTGTCAGGCATGGATCGTGCGGCCGGCGGCCGCGAGCGCCGCCTCCTTAAGCGCTTCGGCCAGCGTCGGATGCGCATGCGAGCAGCGCGCCAGGTCTTCGGCGCTGGCGGCGAACTCGATCGCGACCGCGGCCTCCGCGATCAGATCGCCGGCCCGTGGGCCGACGATATGCACTCCCAGCACGCGATCGGTGCGGGCGTCGGCCAGCACCTTGACGAAGCCGTCAACCTCCCCGATCGCGCGGGCCCGGCCGTTGCCGCGAAAGTGAAATACGCCCTTGTTGTACTCGCGTCCGGCGGCTTTCAGCTCTTCCTCGGTCCGGCCCACCGACGCGACCTGCGGGTGCGTGTAGGCCACGCCCGGAATCGCGTCGTAGTTCACATGTCCGTAACCCGTGGCGATCTGCTCGACGCAGGCGATGCCCTCGTCTTCCGCCTTGTGCGCCAGCATCGGGCCGCGGATGACGTCGCCGATCGCATAGACCCCCGCAACGGCGGTTCGAAAGTGGTCATCCACGGGCACGCGCCCACGTTCATCGAGCTTCAGGCCGATCGCCTCCAGCCCAAGGCCGTCGGTATTCGGTTTGCGGCCGACGGCCACGAGCACGCGATCGCAAACCAGTGGCTCGGCGCCGTCGCACTCTACGACGCAGCGCGACTGCTCGACGCGCGCTGTCCGCACCCGCGCCGCCAGGCGAAATTCGATCCCCTGTCGCTTGAGCAGTTTCAAGGCCTCACGGGCCGTCTCGCCGTCGGTGCCGGGCAGGATGCGATCGAGGTACTCCAATACGGTCACCTTGCTGCCCAGCCGTGCCCAGACGGAGCCCAGCTCCAGCCCGATGTAGCCCGCCCCGATCACCACCAGCGCGCCCGGCACGCGCGCATAGGACAGTGCCTCGGTGCTCGTGGTGATGTGCTCGCCATCGACCGCGACGCCCGGCAGATCGGCCGAGACGCTGCCGGTGGCGATCACGATGTGCCGGGCGGTCAGTTCGGCGGCGTCCCCCGCGGTGGATTCCACCGTGAGACGGCCTGGCGCCAGGAAGCGGGCGTGCCCCTCGTAGCGCTTGATCTGGTTTTTCTTGAACAGGGCCGCTACGCCCGCGGTGAGCTGTTCGACGGTCTTATCCTTGTGTGCCAGCATCGCCGGCAGATCGAGCTCGACGCCCTTGACCTTGACACCGAAGCCGGCGAACCGACCGCGCGCCGCGACGAAGTGCTCAGACGCTTCCAGCAGCGCTTTACTGGGGATACAACCGACACGCAGGCAGGTGCCGCCCAGGCGCGGCTCCCTTTCAATGCAGGCGACATCCAGGCCAAGCTGGGCGGCGCGAATCGCGGCGACGTATCCGCCGGGACCAGCGCCGATCACGATCAGGTCGTGCTGCGTCATGCGCGGGGCTCCCGCGCGCGGGCTGCGCTTCTTGTCGACGGGCGCCGATGCGGATCGATCCGGCTCGTCGGCCCGCGCGCCACGCGCTCCGCGGCAGGCAGTTTGTACCGCCGGCCGCCGGTGTCGCCAAGCTGCGGACGGCGCGCCGATCGCCCCCGCGGGGGGGCTGCACCTCGTTACGTCCGTGCTGGAAAGTGGTTCGCCGGCGGGCTACGCTCAACGTGGCTTACGGGCCTTCCGGATCGCCATCGCGCGCGGTGGCGGGTGGTCGCGGCTGGCCGATGAGGATCGCATGGGTCGCTGGACGTACTACTCGCCGTTTTTCCTGGGCCTGGTGCTCGTGGCCGCGCTGTCCAGCAGCCTGATCGCGCTGGAGGACGTGGCCGCGCTCGCGCCCGCCGCGCGCTGGGCCATCGTCTCCGGCGTGGCGCTGCTGGCTGGTCTGGAGTTGCAGACGGCGATGGTCGGGGCGCAGGGCGCGTTCGCTCAAGTGCTGCCCGTGCCCGGCGGGCGCTCGATCCGCGGCGGCGGCGCGCAGGCCGCCGGCACGCTGCTGCTGCTGGCCGCGGCGCTGGGGATCGTCGGCGGGCTGATCCGCTCGCCGGAGTCGTCTCTGCCTTCCAACGTCGTCTGGTCGCTGGCGGGCGCGGCGCTGCTTGGCTCCGGCATCATCTACTTCTGGTGCTGGCCGACGGCGGTTCCGGATTTCCCCTCGAAATAGATTTCGCTGAATCGGTGGGCCGTGCGCCGCCGAGTGCCCGGACCGAGCCGGCGACTCGCACAAGCAAGCTGCCGGCTACCGCCTTGCTG
This sequence comes from uncultured Planctomycetales bacterium, assembly GCA_964403685.1. GTDB lineage: Bacteria > Planctomycetota > Phycisphaerae > UBA1845 > Fen-1342 > CAYOHG01. The sequence goes on along the minus strand of CAYOHG010000092.1, from coordinate 1,779 downwards.
ATGACCACGGTCCCGCCGCTCTCGGTACGCACCGTCATCACACCGCCGTCCGACTCGGAATCCTCGATCGTGAGCACGGCGTCGAGTTTCACATGATGGCGGTCCAGGAAGCGCAGGAAGTCGGCGCCCTGGTTCAGCACGCGTGCCAGACGCACGCGCGCTCCCGGCTTGCAGTCGCTGATGGATGTCAGCTTCGTGAACTTGCGGGTTCGGCCGCGTGCGTCGGGAATCGGGTCGCCGTGCGGGTCAACGGCCGGGCGGCCCAGCAGGTCGTCGAGCGCTTCGAGCACGACCGGCGAGACGGCGTGCTCCAACCGCTCGGCCTCCGCGTGCACGGCCGACCAGTCGAGCTTGAGCGTCTGCACAAGGAACGTTTCGATAATGCGGTGCCGGCGGATGATGTCCAGGGCCGCCCTGCGCCCCTTGGGGGCAAGCGACACGCCGCCGAAGCGTTCGTACTTCACGAATCTCCCGGCGGCGAGTTTCTTGACCATCGCGGTGGCCGTTCCGGTGGTGACGCCTACGGCCACCGCCAGCCGGGTCATCCCGGCCTCGCCGGTGGGCGACTCGCGGCACAACGTGTAAATCGCCTTGAGATAGTTTTCGACCGTCTCGGTGGCCACGGCGTTCTCCCGGTTTTGGCCCATGATAACCCGCTGACACGGCTTTCCGCGCACCCGCTTGAATTGGCGGCCTCAAAGAATATACTTTGATTAGTCAAACTCGGCTGGCCGCGTGCGCCGCCGGGCAGGCAACCGAAGAACCGGGGAATCATGAACACGGCCGTCGTCAGTCTGATCGGGGTCGTGCTGCTGGCCGCATTGTGCTGGCCGCGCCACGGTTTGCTGGCGCGCGTCCGGCGCACACAGGAGCTCGCCCGCCGGACGCGCCGCGAAGACGCCCTCAAGCACATCCTCAAGAGCGAGGCGAACGGCCGCGTGGCGACGCTCGACAGCCTGGCGGGGGCCTTGCAGATCACGACCGGCGCGGCCGCCGGCCTGCTGGACGAGCTGGCGGCCCGCGGACTGCTGACGTATGAAGGCGGCCGACTGCACCTCGAGGCCACCGGCCGGGCGATGGGCCTGCACGTCATCCGCGCGCATCGACTCTGGGAAAGCTATCTCGCCGAGCAAACCGGTGTCGCCGAAGACGAATGGCACCCCAGCGCCGAACGGCAGGAGCATCTGCTGACGCCCGCGCAGGCCGATGCGCTGGCGGCCCGGCTGGGGCACCCCACGCGCGACCCGCACGGCGACGCGATTCCCGCCACCGACGGAGCGCTCGAAGGTGATCCCGGTCCGTCGCTCAACAGCGTAGAGCCCGAATCGCCCGTGCTCATTACGCACATCGAGGACGAGCCGGAAACGGTCTATCGTCAGTTGGTGGCGCTCGGGTTGCGACCGGGCATGCGCGCCTTCGTCATCGAGAGATCGGCGGCGCGCATCCGCTTCTGGGCGGATGGCAACGAGCACATCCTCGCGCCGGTGCTGGCCGAAAACGTCTCCGTTCAGGCGCTGCCGGAGTTTCGCGCCGCCGACCTGATCGAAGAGGAGTTCCTCTCCGGCTTGCGGCCCGGGGGGCGCACACGCGTGCTGGGGCTCTCGGCCGCCTGCCGCGGTCCGGAACGCCGCCGGCTGCTCGACCTGGGATTCGTTCCCGGCACGGTCGTTGAAGTCGACATGGTCAGCCCGGCGGGCGACCCGACCGCCTACCGCGTGCGCGGATCGGTCGTCGCGCTGCGGCGCGAGCAGGCCAACCTGATCCGAGTCAGCGCCCGGG
>CAYOHG010000091.1:0-9380 GCA_964403685.1 uncultured Planctomycetales bacterium | reverse complement strand
CAGCTACCGATTCCCGGAACCTCCCGAGCGGCAGGTTGAATACCCGCGCGACGTCTTTCTGGGTGGGGCAGGCATCCAGCCTGCCTTGGCCGGAAACCCGCCCCGCCCAGCGGGTTGAAAACCCCCGCTACCCCCCCCGAGCGCCCACGGTCGGGTACTACGGACACGCGCTGCCGAACGCAATCAGCATGATTGACAGGTCGTCGAGATCGATGAACCCATCGCCATTGAGATCGCCGGGGCAGCTCGGCGCCTCGCCAACGTCCACGGAAACCAGGAACTCGGTCTGATTCGTCCACGGACCGCAGTCGAGGCTCGACTGGTCCGTCGCCACGAGCCGCAGCGTGTAGCAGCACGGCTCCAGCCCGCTGGTGTCCCAGTTGGCCAGCACTCCGTTGATGTTGGCCCCGCCGGATCCTCCCGGAACCGGAACCCAGCCATGCGCCGCACCGCCGGTGTAATACAGCGTCCAGCTTTGCAGGTGCGCGTCGTTGACCAGCCCGACAATCGGCACCACGCCGCTGACTGCCGCACAATTCGCCGGCGAGGTGATGGCCGCGACCGGAGCGGTGTTGTCGATGACAACCGGCACGATCGGGCTGGCCGCCGAGTTGCCGCAGTCGTCCGTGCCTGTGACGCGCACCTCGTAGTTTCCGTCGGGCGTTGCGGCGCGCGTGTTCCACGACCCGAGCGGATCGGTGATGATCCAGGGCGGGTTGATCGAGTCGACTGGTGCGAACGCTCCGCCGACGGCGCGTTTCTCAACGGTGAAATCGCCGCCGCAATGGTCCCAGACCGTCCCGTCGAAGCAGACCGTACCGCCGAGGATCGCGCCGGCGGTCGGGCAGCGCAGCGTCAGGCTGTTGAACGCCTTGTCCATGTAGACATCCATGAAGGCCTCGGTCAGCGTTCCGCAGGAATTGGTGACGCGCAGCCGCAGCGTGTAGCGTCCATCCGGACCCGAGGTGTTCCAGGGGCCCAGCTCGCCGTCGATGATCTCGGTGCTGGTCTGGCGGATGAGCACCCAGGTCGCGCCGGGCGTCTCAAGCTGCCGGCGGTGGAGCTGCCAGTTGGTGATGCTGCCGTCCGGGTCGTAGGCCGATCCGGTGACGCTGGTGGGGTTGCACAGGCAGCCGGCCGGCGCGTCGATCGATGCCACCGGCGCGGTCGTGTCGATGTCGAACGACAGGTCGTCGATCAGCTCGTAACGCTCCGCGCAGATGCCACCGGCGCCGGCCTCGATCTCGATACGCCGGAAGGTGGCGTTGTTGGGACGGGTCACGCGGACGAAGACCAGCACGCGCTCGTTGGGCAGGGTGCCGTTGACGTAGGGGTTGAACGTGCCGCGCAGGATGTAGCTGCCGCCGGAGTATTCGTAGTAGCGCACGGCGACCGTGTCGGTCTCGCTACAGCCGGTGCGCACGCCCAGGACGAAAGTCACCTCGGTCTGGTCCTGGGCGAAGTCCAGCCGCAGGAATTCCGGGCTGAACTCGTTGAACCCGTCGCCAAAGGCACTCAGGCACTGCGGCTCGGAGCTGGTCGAGCCGTTGGGGTTGTAGATGATCGGGTTGACGCCGCTGGTGCCGTCGGTGTCGCGCCCGCTGAAGGTGACGCCGGGGTACTGGTTGGTGATGACGGTTCCGACCGGCAGGTCGTCGAAGTTGATGGTCGTACACTGGGCGCGGGCCGGTTCGACGGCGGCGGCGATCCCCGCCGCGACGAGTACGAGCGTGCAGGCCGGGTTTCTCATGGCAGTCGCTCCATAGGCAGGACGCAGATCGGCTTCGGCCAGCCCCCGATGGCTTGATGCGCGAACCGTTCCACCAGCAGCTACCGTCGCAGGCACGGTCGGCCGGACAGCGGCTTCTGCGATTTTCGCGCGGCACGCCTGCCGCACCGCGTTAGCATGACCCCTGCGGTTCGGCTGTTTGGCGGGCCAGGGCGATGGACAATCTCGAAACGCGACTTTCGCTGCTGGCGCGGGTTCGCGACGCGGGCGACGACGACGCCTGGAGCGAGTTCGAGCGGCGCTACAGCGACCTTGTACTGCGATACGGGCTGGCCCGCGGACTTCAGTTCGCTGATGCCGAGGATGTGCGGCAGGTCGTCTTCCTTCGACTGGCCCGGTACTTGCGCAACTTCGCCTACGCGCCGGCGCGCGGCCGTTTTCGCAGCTACCTCGGGGCGATCGTGCGAAATGTGATTTCCGACCGACCGCGCTGTCCAGGCGGCATTTCGGCGGCGGTAGATGAAACGGAAGCCCAGCTCGGAAACCTGGCCGACCCGCAAGGCGGCGAGTTGGACGAGTGCTGGGAGCAGGAGTGGGTGCATCATCATTGCCGGCTGGCGCTGGCCGCCGTGCGGCGGGAGCTGGACCCGCGCAGCGTCAAAGTGTTCGAGGAATTGCTGGCCGGCGCGGAAGCGTCGGAGGTTGCCGCGCGACGCGGCCTGACGACCGGCGCGGTCGCCAAGATCCGCCAGCGCGTGCGGGCCCGCATGCAGGAGCTGATCCGCCGGCAGATTCGGGACGAGGAGAGCGCGTGAGCCCGCCGAACGTCGATCCGGCGACATTCGCGGACGATCCGACAGAGGACCCGCGGTTCGGATTCCGCCTGGCGGACGGGGCCTGGCTGGAACGGCTCCGGGCGGCCACGACGCCTTACCGCGGGCTGCGGCTCGGATCGTACGAGTTGCTGGGTGAGATGCGACGTGGCGCCCAGGGGGTGGTGCTGCGCGCCCGCCAGCCGGGGACCGGGCGGATCATCGCGCTGAAACGACTGGTTCACGGAAGCTGGAGCACTCCGGCCCAGCGCGCCCGTTTCGAGCGTGAGTGCGAGGCTGCTGCGTCGCTGAACCACCCGAACATCGTTTCGATCTATGGGTTCGAGTACGTCGACGGGCAGCCGCTGGTGGCGATGGAGTGGGTCGACGGGCTGCCCATCGATCGCTGGGCGCAGGGCGGCCAGAGCGGCTGCTGCCCGTCTCGGCAGTCGGTGCTCGATGGATTTCTCAAGGTGTGCGGCGCCGTGCAGCATGCGCACCAGCGCGGCGTGATTCACCGCGATTTGAAACCCGGGAACATTCTGATCGCCAGCGACCCGGCCGGCCGCGCCGCCGGCGAACCCAAGGTGCTCGACTTCGGCCTGGCCAAGCGGGTCGACGCGCCGGCGGACTCCGTCGCCAGGCTGACCGCGTCGCAGGATTTCCTGGGCACACCGGCGTACGCGGCGCCCGAACAGCTCCGCGGCGGACCGGAGGCCGTGGACACACGCAGCGACGTGTATTCGCTGGGCGTGGTGTTGTACGAACTGCTGGCCGGGCGGCTGCCGTTCGAAACAGGCCGGGGCGTGGCGGCGCTGTTTGATTCGATCCGATCGGCCGAGCCGCCGCCGCCGTCGCGCTTCGCTCCCGGGCTCGACGCCGACCTCGACGCGATCGTCGCCAAGGCGATGGCCAAGGAGCCGGCTCGGCGCTATGCGACCGTCGATGCGTTCGCCGCGGATATCCGCAGCTTTCGTCGGCACGAGCCGATCGACGCGCGCCGCGGCCAGCGCGGCTACGCATTGCGGAAGTTCGTGGCGCGGCACCGCGGCGCCCTCGTGGCCGCCGCCGCGTTCGTGCTCCTGCTGGCGATTTCCGCCGTCAGCATCGGCGTGCTGTATGCCCGCCAGAGCGGCGCGCTGGTGCAGGCGAATCGCGCCCGCACGGCCGAAACGCTGGCCCGCCGCGCCGCCGAGCGGATTCAGTCTGTTCTCAGCAATCTGCTTGTGCACGTCGCGGAAATCGGCGCGGGAACCGACTCGCAGGTGCGTCGCGAGCTGCTGGCCGATGCGCGGCGCATGGTCGACGCCGAGCTAGGCGATGCACCCGCGGCGCAGGCCGAGGCTCTCTCGGCGATCGGTCAGACCTATCAAACGCTGGCGATGTACGACGAGGCCGAGGCGTGCCTGCGCCGTGCGCTGGCGCTGACCGCGGGCGTCGCGGGCGAAGAATCGCTCGAAGTAGCGTCCGCGTTGAATCGGCTGGGAGAGCTGCTGCAGGCGCGCTCGCAGTATGCGGAGGCCGAGCGTCTCTTTCGCGCGGCGCTGGCGATTCGCCGGAAACGTCTGGCCGACGATGACGCCGCCATCGCCGAGAGCCTTCACAATCTGGGCGATTCACTCTCCAACCGGCAGTGCTTCGAGGATGCGCTGGAGGCGTATCGCCAGGCCTTTGAGCGCCGGCGGCGCGTGTTGGGCGAGTGCAGCCGCGAGACGATTCGCTCCTTGCAGGCGGTTGCCAGCGCGTACGCCAACCTGAATGACGTGGATGCCGCGGAGGCTTGCCTGCGAGAGGCCCTTTCGCTGGCGCAAGAAGCGCTGGGAACGGAGGACACCGAGACCACCGCCTGCTACGTGTCGCTCGGCAAGCTGATGCTGGCGCGGGGCGAGCTTGAGACGGCCGAGCAGTTCCTGCGGCACGGGCTCCAACGGTACCGCGAGCAATTCGGTGATCGCCACGATTCGGTCGCCTGGGCGGCGCATCGCCTGGGCACGGTGTTGCACGCGCGCGGCGAGTGGGAGGAAGCCGAGACGCTGCTGCGCGAGGCCCGTGCGACCTACGAGCTTGTGCTCGGAGCCAACGACCCGTTCGTCGCCTTCGTCTGCGAGAGCCTGGCGGCACTGCTCGAAGATACGGATCGAGAGATGCAGGCGGCCGAGCTGCGCGCCGAGGCCGAGCGCATCCGGGCCGCCGCGCACCAGCCGGATTCGGCGGAATAGTCCCACGCGGGTCCCTAGGCGCTGGTCGATCGCCGCGGCGGACTCACTTCGCCCGCTTGTAGGCGAGATACTCGCCGTTGATGTGCGAGACCCGCAAGCGCGGCAACGAGGCGCCGCCTCGCCCGGCGACATTCACGACGCCGACCGTGTCCATCGGCGCGAGACCGGCACGCTCCTCGCCCAGCCCGTTGCTGGCCAGCTTGAATACCACCCGCGGGCCGTCAGCCTTCCAGTCGCCTTCCATCCGCGCTTCGTCGGCGGGCTTGCCGGCGGCAGAGCCCAGCGCCAGCCACCACGATCCGGCATCTTCCAGATGCAGGATGCGGTATTCGCCACTGGCGCCCCCGCCGCGCGCCCGGGGTGATAAACCCGGATCGTTGGGGTCGCGAACTTCGACCCAGGTGCCGGCGAGATTGCTGGTATCGACCGGCGGGCGCGTGTCGCTCGACTTCCGCTCACACGAGGTGAGCGCCAGTGGCAGCAGCAGCAGTGCGGCGGCCGAACGCTTGAGTGGTTTTTGAGGTTTCCACACGTGTCCAATGCTCCCCGAACGGACGCTCGTTCATGGTCCCGAACGCGCGCGATGCTAGCGGGCGGCGCACCGCGCGTACAGCCGCGGGGAGCATTGCGATCCCGGCCCGCGCCGCCTAAAATACAGGTCTGTACCTGTGCCCCAGCGCCGGAGGCGAACGTGCCTGCCCACAGCGATTTCTCCATCGTGGCGATCCTGCTGCTGACCGCGATCGCGCTGGCCGTCGCGATCCTGATCGCCACCCACCTGATCGGCCCACGCCGCCGCGGGCGGATCAAGGACAGCACCTACGAATCCGGCGTCGATCCCGTGCACGACGCGCGCCAGCGGTTCAACGTGCGCTTTTACCTGGTGGCGGTCCTGTTCCTGGTCTTCGACGTCGAGATCATCTTTCTGTATCCGTGGGCGGTGCTGAACGGCCGCCTGGGCGACGCTGCCGACACGGCCGCCCCGCATCACGCCTGGGCCGCGGCGCTGGCGCGGGCCGGGTACGGTCCGGGGTTCTTTGCGATCTCGATCGGCATCTTCTTCGCGATTCTTGCGATCGGCTTTATTTACGAATGGCGCCGGGGGGTCTTTCGATGGGATTGAGCGGTCCCAGCGACGGCGGGTTCACCTACAGCCGCCTTGATTACACGCTGGACATGATCAAGAAGCACGGTATCAACTGGTGCCGGCGTCACAGTATCTGGCCGCTGCCGTTCGCGACCGCCTGTTGCGGCATCGAATTCATGGCGACGGCCTCCAGCCGCTTCGACATGGCTCGCTTCGGTTCGGAGCGGGTGTCATTCTCGCCGCGCCAGGCCGACCTGCTGGTGGTCGCCGGCCGCGTCGTGGTCAAGATGCTGCCCGTACTACAGCGCATTTACATGCAGATGTGCGAGCCCAAGTGGGTCATCTCGATGGGCGCGTGCGCCTCCTCGGGCGGCGTGTTTGACACGTATTCGGTTGTGCAGGGGATCGATCAGTTCGTGCCGGTCGATGTTTATCTGCCGGGCTGCCCGCCGCGCCCGGAGACCGTGCTCGAAGGGCTGATGGCGATCCAGGAAATCGTCAAGAACGACGGCGTCAAGCTGAGCCGCGAGCGCGGGCGCGGGCTGCAACTGACGGTGCGGCCGCCGCAGGTGGTTCGGCTGGGGTCGACGCTGCTGAACTCGCCGAACTGAAGCAGGGTCGGATGATCCGGGACCGGGTCGCCGCGGGGCGCTTGTTCCCGGAGCCGAGTGCAACAAAAGAGAGACGATGGCCACGCAGGACGTTGTCGCCGCACTGCAGGAGCGGTTTCCTGAGCTGAAGCTCGAAGCGCGGCCGCTCTGCGTTTCGTCGGACGGGCACGCGTCGCAGCAGCAGTGGGTCCGCGTTCCGGCGGATCGGCTGCTCGACGTGGCCGAGTTCCTGCGAAGCGACCCGCGCTGCCGGATGGAGCAGCTCAGCGACGTGACCTGTGTCGACTATCTCAATTATCCCGATGCGGAAGACCGCTTCGGCGTCACGTATTCGCTGCTGAGCCTGTCGCTGAATCACCGGCTGTTCCTCAAAGTTTTCGTAAATGACCCGGACCCGCAAGTGCCGTCGCTGACCGGGCTCTGGAAGGGCGCCGAATGGACCGAGCGCGAAGTCTTCGATCTGTTCGGCATTCGCTTCACCGGCCACCCGGACCTGCGCCGGATTCTGTGCCCGGACTGGTTTGAGCATCATCCGCTGCGCAAGGACTATCCCCTGACCGGCAAGGGTGAGCGCGAGCGGTTTGACGTGATTACCCCGGAAAGCGCCTAGCGGCGGATGTGCGCCGGCCGCAGCACGCGGCGACTGCGGAGCCTGTGACGATGACGACCATGACGGGAATCGAACCGACGCGCCTGACGCCCCCGGACCCGGGCAGCGATCGCTGGACGCTGAATTTCGGCCCGCAGCACCCGGCCACGCACACCACCTTGCAACTCGTGCTCGAAATCGAGGGCGAGACGATCGTCGGCTGCACGCCGCACATCGGCTACCTGCACAGCGGTTTCGAGAAGCTCGGCGAGCACCTGAACTACAACCAGTACGTGGTCGTCACCGACCGCATGAACTATGTCTCGCCGATCGTCAACAACGTGGCCTGGCACCACGCGGTCGAGAAGCTGTTCGGGATCGAGCTGACGCCGCGCTGCAAGGCCATCCGCACGATTGTGTGCGAGCTGGGCCGCATCCAAGATCACCTGCTGTGCGTCGGTGCAGCAGCGCTCGATCTGGGTGCGCTGACCGGCTTTCTCTACGGCTTCAACGAGCGCGAGGTGATTTACGATCTGCTCGAGGAGCTGTGCGGCGCGCGCTTCACGGTCAGCTATACGCGCGTCGGCGGCGTGATGCAGGACCTGCCGCAGGGCTGGATCGACAAGCTGCTGAAATTCCTGCGCGAGACACTGCCGGTCGCAATCAAGGACCTTGAAACACTGCTGGTGCGCAACCGTATTTTTATCGAGCGCTGCAAGGGCATCGGCGTCCTTACTCATGACGACGCCGTCAACTGGTCGGTGACCGGCCCGTGCGCCCGCGCCAGCGGCGTGAAACGCGACCTGCGGAAGGACGAGCCTTATCTCTGCTATGCCGACAACTGGGACGGCAAGAACGCGCCCGCGGTGCAGTTCAAGGTGCCGATCGCTTACGGCGGCGACGTGTTCGCGCGCTTCCTGGTGCGCGTCGAGGAAATCAAGCAGTCCATCCAGATCATCGAGCAGGTCGTGCGGATGCTGCCCGAGGGTCCGGTCAACGTGATGATGGACGCGCGCGCCACCCTGCCCGACAAGCGCGAGATTTTCTTCTCGATCGAGGGCCTGATCGCTCATTTCGAGAAGATCATGACCAACCGCGGCTGGCGTCCGCCGCTGGGCGAGGCCTACGGCGCGATCGAAAGCCCAACGGGCGAGCTGGGTTTCTACCTGGTCAGCGACGGCACAAACCGAGCTTATCGCGCCCGCTGCCGTGCTCCGGGGTTCATCAACTACCAGTGCTTCCCCAAGCTCATCATCGGGCACCAGATCAGCGACGTGGTCGCGGTGCTGGGCAGCCTGCAGATCATCGCGGCGGAACTGGATCGCTGATCCAATCATGCCGCGCGCCGCGGCGCCTCCCCGGTCGCCGGTGCGCCGTCAGATCGCCGAAATGCGCCCGCCGTCCACCGGCAGGCTCACACCCGTGATGTACCCCGCTTCGGCGGAGGCCAGGAAAACGACGGCCGCGGCCGTTTCGCGCGGCTCCGCGAAGCGCCGCAGCGGAATGTCCTGGCGCATGCGTTCGGCCAGTGCGGCGGGAGTCGTGCCGGCGCGGGCGGCGCTGGCGGCGAGGAGCGCATCCAGCCGATCGGTCTGGGTGTATCCGGGCAGGATGTTGTTGACGGTGATCCCGTGCGGGCCGAGTTCGCCGGCCAGCGTCTTGGCCCAGCTTGCGACCGCGGCCCGAATCGTGTTGGACACGCCGAGATTGGGGATTGGCTGGCGCACGCTGGTCGAGAGGATGTTGATGATCCGCCCGTAGCCGCGTTGCTTCATCCCCGCGACCAGCGCCCGCACGAGCACCTGATTGCACAACACGTGCATCCGCAGCGCGTCGGCGAACGCCTGCGGGTCGGCGTCGAGAATCGGTCCGGCGGGCGGTCCGCCGGTGTTGTTGATCAGGATCTCGATCGGCCCCCGTTGCCGCACATGTTCGCCAACAATTCGCCCGAGTGTTGTTGGGTCGTTGAAGTCGGCGACGAGCAGGTGGTGATGCTGCTGGCTCGGGCGCGGCATCGCGTCGCAGGCCTGCTGGAGCCCGGCCGCGTCGCGGGCTACCAGCGTGACGGTGGCGTTCTGCTGGGCGAGACGCTCGGCGCAAGCCCGCCCGATTCCGCGTGAGGCCCCGCAGACGAGGGCCGCCCGGCCGCTCAGATCCAGCATGACGAAACTCCCCGCGCCGGGCGTCGGCGACGCGGCCGCTCGGTCCGGCGAAGGCAGTCTATCGGCCCACCGGCCGACCGGCATCGGGCCGGCTTGCCGGGCCCCGCGCGGGCGGCTATTTTCGATCGTCGGTGGCGGCTTCACTTGAGGAGAGGCCCGGCGCCACCGGCG
>CAYOHG010000090.1:8040-9421 GCA_964403685.1 uncultured Planctomycetales bacterium | reverse complement strand
ACGTACACGCCCTCCAGCACCGCGCTGGCGTTCAGCCCCATCACGTTGGTCAGTTCATTCAGCACCGAATCCAGCGGTTCGGGGCCGTCGCTCACTGCCGGAGGCGCGGCAGCTTCGATCGCGCCCGCCGCCGCGTGCGCGGGGTCTGGCGGCGCAGCGATCGGCGGTGGCACCGCCAGGACCGCCGCCAGGTCTCGCAGGTCGTACAGTTGCCAGCGCGACTCCTCCTGCGCTAGCGCCACGACGGCCGTGGCCAACGCCAATCCGCCCACCGCGGTCATCCGAATTGCGCGCAACATCTCCGTCTCCTTGCTCAGGATTAAACTCGACGCCTGTCTGCCGCTCACACAAAAGTCAGCCCGAGGTCAGTCCGTATCCGCGCAGCCACGCGTCGGTGCGCGGGTCACCGGCCAGCTCCTCCAGCAGGTCGCGCACCTGGCCTTGCACCGTCGGCTCGTTCCGCAACTCGCGCAGTCGCCGAAACGCGACCGAGCGAATGCCGGGCGCCTGCGCCCACTCGCGGCAGACGCGGACCTGCTCGGACAGCGGCAGGTTCGCCAGCACCGCTTCGGCCGCCGAGGCTGATTGGAACAGGTCGCTGATGTATCGATAGGCCGCCTGGCGGTGCGACTCGTCTGCCGCCGCCAGCAGTTCACCGGCTTCATCGGCCCGCCCGCGGCGCAGCGCCCCCGCGAACCGCGCCACAAACGCCGGCAGGCTCTCCGCCGGCCCTGACCAGAGGACAAGCGGAACGTCTGAAACGCGACCAGGGTCCACCGGCGGCACCTCCGGTCCCATTCGCCGCCGAACCGGGACTGAAATGACCACGCGTGCAGCGCGGTTGTGTCCCGCAGTCGCGCCCTCGTGAAGCGCGCCCAGCTCGACGCGCGGTGAACCACCCGCATGAATCGGGTGGCCACTCGCGTGCGGTGACTCAGGCGCCGGAATCTGCACCGGCGGTCCATCCCACGGCCGCAACAGCAGCACCAGAGCGATACCAGCCGCCGCGCTCAAGCGACCCCACCGCAGGCGGCGTGCCGGCTGACGCGCGGGCGCGTTCAGCGCCTGCCGCGCCAAAGAATCCCCCTGCTGCACGTCGATCAACCGGCGCCGCAGCGCCGCATCGCTCAGCAAGTCGCCGGCCAGCCTCGCCCGCTGCGAATGCGGCAGTTCGCCGTCGGCAAACTGCTCCAGATTCTCGTCCGACCAGCGAGGCCGGAATGTTGGCCTCATGACGGCTCTCCCAGGCACTTGCGAACGCGCTGCCGCGCCAGGTGCAGGTTGGCACGCGCCGCCTGCACCGAGCATTCCAGCACTTCCGCGATCGCCTCGTAGCTCAGCTCTTCCGTCACCCGCAGCACCAATGCCGCGCGAGGCGCCG
>CAYOHG010000090.1:0-8030 GCA_964403685.1 uncultured Planctomycetales bacterium | reverse complement strand
ATCGCCCGCACGGCGTCGGCGACGCGCTCGTCGTGCTCCGCTTCATCGCGCCTTTCGCACGTCGTAATCAATCCCAGCGCCGAGCGCGCCAGCGCGGCCGCCCGTCGGCTGAGACTGCGACGGCGCGCCAGCCATTGTCGCACCAGCGTGGTCCGCAGGTAGCCGAAATGCTCGACCTGCTGCGGCTGGCGGGCGAGCACGTGGGCCAGCGTGGATTGCACCAGATCCTCCGCATCGTGGGTGGAGCCGGTCAGCGCCCGCGCGACGGACTGGAGCCGCTGCGACAGCCCGGCCCAGTCCGTCGATGGCGTCGATGACATCGTTGGTCGCATCACCAGCCGCATTCCACCCAATAAGATGCCGCGCCCGCCTTGGACATCAATCGCGATTTGGCGATGACTGCCGGATTTTCGGCGCTTGCGGTTCGTATAATCCACCGCTGATGAACGAATCGGCCACCGCCAGCAGCTTTCAGCTTGACGTCCTCGGGATGCACTGCGCCGGCTGCGTTTCCGCCGTGGAATCGGCCCTGCGGCGCGTCCCGGGGGTCGCGTCCGTCAGCGTAAACCTCGCCAGCGAACGGGCGGTTGTCTCGTCGACCGGGACGATTGCCGCGGAAACGCTGATCGCCGCGCTGCGCAGCGCCGGCTACGACGGGCTGCCCGCCAGCGACGCCGGCGACGCCATCGAACAGCGGCAGCGGCGGCGCAGTGCAGCCCTGGCCGACCAGCGTCGCCGGTTGCTGCTGGCACTGTTGCTGGGCCTGCCGGTGATGATCCTGCACATGTCCGCGCACGGGGCGCACGCGGCGTGGGTGTGGTGGACCCAGGGTCTGCTCACGGCGGCGGTCATCGCAGTCGCGGCCGGGCCGTTGTTGCTGGGAGCGGCCCGTGCGCTGCGCGGCGGCTCCGGCAACATGGACCTGCTCGTCTCGCTGGGCGCCCTGGTCGCGTTCGGCAGCGGCGTGGTGGGCATCGCGATCCATGCGCCGGCGCTGATTCTGTTTGACTCGGCCGCGATGATCGTGCTGTTTGTCTCGCTGGGGAAGTACCTCGAAGCACGGGCGCGCGGCCGCGCTTCGGCGGCGCTCGAGACGCTCCTGTCGCGCCTGCCCCGCCGCGCCCTGCGGCTTGCTGACGGCCAGCCGGAGGAAATCGCGGTCGACGAAGTACGCGTCGGAGACCTGCTGCGCGTCGCGGCGCACTCCACGGTGCCGGTTGACGGCGAGATCGCCAGCGGTCATCTGACCGTTGACGAGTCCATGCTCACGGGCGAGTCGCTGCCGGTCGAGCGCGGCGTCGGACAGCCGGTGCTTGGCGGAACGCAGGTTCAGGCCGGGCTGGCGGATGTCCGCGCTGTGGCGACTGGCCGCACGTCGGCGGCTACGCGGATCGCCCGATTGGTCGAGCAGGCCCAGGCCACGCGGCCACCCTGGCAGCGGCTGGCGGACCGTGCCGCGGCCGTGTTTGTGCCGGGAGTGCTCGCACTGTCCGTTCTCACGTTTACCGGCTGGTGGCTGGCCGGATCGCACGATGCCATCGTGGCCCTGGAGCGCGCGATCGCGGTATTGGTCGTAGCGTGCCCGTGCGCGATGGGGCTGGCGATTCCGACGGCGGTGCTGGTCGGCACCACGTGCGCCGCGCAGCGCGGCATCCTCGTGCGTGACCCCGGCGCTCTGGAAGCTGTCGGTGAGGTGCGCGAGATCTTGCTGGACAAGACCGGCACGCTGACGATCGGGCGGCCGACGCTGCAAACCGTCGTTCTGCTCGCTGCTGACTCCGACCGGCCGCCGGCGACCGCAGCGCTCAGCGACCCGGCCGCGCAGCACACCATCCGCCTGGCGGCATCGCTCGAACGCGTGAGCCAGCATCCCCTGGCTACCGCACTGGTCGCCGCGGCCCAACGATCGGGCCTGACGCTGGCCGACCCGCGTCGCTTTCACAGCGAACCCGGAGCGGGCTTGCGCGGCAGGATTGACGGGGTGCGGGTGGGCGTCGGCACGGCGGGCTGGCTGGACGCCAACGGCGTTGCCACGGAGCGTTACGCGGCGACCGCCGATGCGCTCGCGGCGCAGGGCGCCAGCGTGGTCTGGGTCGCCCAGAGTGGGAAGTCCACGGCCCTGTTGGCATTCACCGATCCGCCCCATCCCGACAGTGCCGCGGCCCTGTCGGAGCTGCGCGCCCTGGGCGTCCGCACACGAATCCTCTCCGGCGATCGGCACGCCGCGGTCGCGATCCTGGCCGACCGACTGAGCGCCGGCGGTTTTGAGGCGGAGCTGCGGCCGGCCGACAAGCTCGAACGCGTCCGCGCCGCTTCCGCCGACGGCCAGCCGGTCGCGATGGTCGGCGACGGTGTGAACGACGCACCGGCCCTGGCGGCGGCGACCGTCGGCATCGCCATCGGAGCGGGCGCCGACGTGGCCCGCGAGAGCGCCGACATCTGCCTGGTCGGGCATTCCCCGCGGCTGATTCCCGCCGCCATTCGCATCGCGCGCAGCACGACCCGCATCATGAAGCAGAATCTGTTCTGGGCGTTCGCCTACAACCTGATCATGCTGCCGGCGGCGGTGTTCAGCTCGATCTCGCCGGGCTGGGCGACGGCGGCGATGATGCTCAGTTCACTCACCGTGATCGGGAATTCGTTGCGGCTGCGGCGGCTGGCGTAATGGCCCGGCGCCAACCGACCCGCGGTACCGGAACGGGCCGACCCCGGCGGGAAAAGTCCCAGCCGTGGGCGGCTGCGAGACACTCTCAGCAACCGTCCAGCACAACCGCTCGAGTCGCGCCGCCCCGCCGAACGTGCACGACCGAAGCTCGTCCACCGCTTGCGACGCTCGGCTCTCGGCCCGGCATCAAGCGCGACGCCGTGCGATCAGCACGCGTCGCCGAAGCGCACCAGCAGCTCGCTGAGGTCGTCGAGATCCACATCGCCGTCGCCGTCCAGATCGCCCTGCTCATACGTCGCGCCGCTGGTCGTGCCGAAGTACGAGAGCAGCGCCGAGAGGTCCAGCAGGTCGATGGTCAGGTCGCCGTTGAGATCGCCGATGCAGGGCGTACAGACCACCCGCTGCACCTTCAGGTCGTCGATCGCCGCCTCGACGATCGAGCCGGAGCCTTCGTCGCCGGCGATGAACCGCAGCCGCATGTTCGCGCTGGGGGCGATGATGTCGGAGAGCACGAACTCGTGGTAGCGCCAGCCGCCGTCGGTTTCCGGGCCGCTCGGGCCGATCACTTCGACCGCCACCCAGCTTGCGCCGCCGTTGTTGGAGATGTCGATGTACATCGTGTCAGTGTTCGGGGCGCCGCCCAGGTCGTTGGAGAACCAGCGCCAGTAGCTGACGATCGCGTCTGAGGCGCTGCTGAGGTCGTAGCTCGGCGAAGTGAGCGTCGAGTGCCCGCCGTCGAGATCATACGCGCCGACCGACGTGCCCTCGCGGCCGTCGGTGACCCAGCAGGCCACGCCGGGCGCGGTCGTCACGTCGTCGCCGGGCTGAGCCGCGGTCGGCTCGGGATCCATGCGGGTCCAGATTCCCGTGGTGGCGGTGTCGCCGGCCGCCCCGATCGTCCAGCCGCTGTCGGCCTCAAACGTATCCTCGAGAAACACCTCCACCGCTGTCCCGGCGCTGGCGGAATACGGGTTCGGCGGCGGCGCGCAGCCACCCGGATCGTAGATCCGCCGCCCGTCGGTAGCTTCAACACTCACGTAGAAGGCGACGCTCAAGCCGCAATCCGCCCCGGGCATAGTCGCCTCAAACAGGTTGGGCCCGAGGTCGGTCATCGCCGTCGTCTGCCAGCCCGCGCCGACGTCGTAGTGCACCTGGCCGGTTCCCGCCACCGGGCCCACGCCGCCCAAGTCTGGAACTTCGACGCGGAACGTTGCCCCGGCCAGCGGATGGACCAGCGCCGGCAGGCCGTCGGGATAGTTGAAGGTCAGCGCCGTTCCGGTGCAGACGCCTTGCGGCGCCGCCAGCGCGGCCTGCAAACCCGTGTGATTCGCGCCGGTCCCCTGGTTGGCGCCACCGCTGGAGCTGCAACCCGCATGCGTGTGAATGCCGATCGCGTAGCCGGTGCTCTCGTTGATGACCGGCGAACCGGAGTTCCCGCCGGTCGTGTCGGTGGCGTATTGAACGGTCGACCCGAAGAAGGCCGAATACGGTCCTGCGTGCGTCTTCTGCACCTGGTTCCACGTCAGTGAGACCGGCGCGCTGACCGTACCGTAGCCGGTGATGCGGATCTGCTGGCCCTGCACCGCCGGCGGCGGCACGACCGTAAACGCGTCGCCCTGCGCCTGGAACGGCGTCAGGCCGGTGTTGCTGTTCGGGAAGCAGCCGAAATAGCCCCAGTCGTTGCCGATGCCGCCGTCGGTGTACTGCACCGAGGCGTTGTCTACCGAATACTGATCCTCGGGCGGCGGATGAACGATCGACCCGTTCGAGTTTGAAAGCGGCACGTTGAATTCGATCACATCCAGCGACCCGCCGCTGGTGCAGTGACCGGCGGTCAGCAGGCAGCGATTGCAGTCGGTGATCAGCCAGGCTGTGCAGCCGATCGGAACGGCCCGGCCGGCGCGGGGATCATCCGAAAGCTGGCGGTCGTCGACGGTGCCACAGATGCTGCGCGTCCCGCCGCCCTGGTCAAAGCCGGCCGTCACGCGCGTCATCCGCACGCGGTTCAGCCCGGTGTTCGGAAAGGCGATCAGCTCCATTTCGACGGTGTCGCCGTTGAAGTACGCGGACGTATTGCGCCACTGGCGGACATGTGTCGCGTTGAGGTATTGCGTGCCGCCGTCCAGCGCCGAGCGAATCACCAGGTACGACGCGTCTCCGTTGGCGACGCTGCCGGTCAGCGCGGCCTGATCGAATTGCAGGCGCAGCCAGGCCGCGTCGGCAACGTCTACCAGTGTTGAAAAGATCACCTGCGGTTCGCTGCCGGTGTTTTCGACCCAGCCCGAATCCACGTCCAGCGGGAACACCTCGCTAGGTATTGGCGCGGGCGAAGTCTGAGCGGCGGAAGTCGCGACCAGGGCGACCGCGGTCAAGGCCGCGGCGCACCATCGAGCCAAACGATTGGACATGAACACTCTCCGGGGTGGCGGCAGTGTCGCCAGCGATCCGACCACCGTGCGACCGGCCAGCAGTATGCGAAAAAAACTCCCCGACTCGCCCGCAATCCAGACTAGCGAATCCAACCGCCCTACGCAACGCGGTTACGAGCGCGAGCTCGATCCCGCGCGCCCGCCGCGGCGGCCTTTCGCGCTTGCCAGGCCGTCCTGGATCCGGCAACGACCCGCTGCCGCAGTCGCGATCCGCCCGAATACCGGGTCCGATTTGCGGCGAACCTACGCGGCGGGATAAACCCAATTCCCGCCGACGCACGTCTCGCGTACCGCCGCCGGGCCGGCACTAAGCAAAAACTGCGTCAGCAGGTTTTCGGCGGTGGCGCGCTCGAATGCCGGGTGATTTAGATCAATGGTGAAGAAGTCCGCGGCGCGGCCGTCCGCGATCTCGCCGGCCGGCAGGCCGAGGGCCGCCGCCCCGTTGCGCGTGCCGCAGTCGAACAGGGCCGTGGCCAGATCGCCGCTCTCGCCGATCAGGACGCCGCGCTGCTGGCGGCGCAGCCGCTGCCCGAATTCCATCCAGCGCAGCTCTTCACAGAAATCCAGCCGCAGGTTGCAGTCCGAACCGATGCACAGCGCGTCGCGCCGCTGGCCGACGCGCGCCAGGTCGGCAACGCCGTCGCCCAGGTTCCCTTCGGTCAACGGACACACGCCAACCCGCGCTCCGCGGCTGAGGAACTCGCCCATATGTTCGCCGTGCGTGTGCGTAGCGTGAATCGCGGTAAAACGGGAATCGACCACCACGTGATCGAGCAGCCAGCGCATCGGCGGCACGCCGTACGCCGCCTGGCACTCGTCCACTTCGCGAATCTGCTCCTCGACATGCATGTGGATCGGCCAACCGCGTCGCGCGGCCTCATGCGACAGCGCGATCAGATCGTCGGTCGGCACCGCCCGGACGCTGTGCGGCGCAATCCCCAGCGATTGCGTGCGTGCGTCGAGCCGCCCCGCCAGGCGATCGAGCTGGGCGACAAAGGAGTCGACGGACCGCGTGTTGAAGCGCCGCTGCCCGCTTTGCAGCGGCTGGCCGATCGAGCCGCTGCGGTAGTACGACTGGAGCAGCACCAGCCGGATGCCCACGGCCGAAGCCGCCCGCAACAGCGCGCCGTCCAGCGCGAAGTCGCACGCGTTGGCGTCAGCGTGGTGCAGGTAATGGAATTCGCCGACGCTGGTGATTCCCGCCGCCAACATGTCGCGATACGTCCGCGCACACAGCGCTTCGAACGACGCCGCGTCCAGCCGCTCGACCAGGTCGTACATATGCTCGCGCCACGACCAGAAGCTGCCGGCGACGGACCCGTAGCGCTCCGCCAGGCCGCGCAACCCGCGCTGAAAGGCGTGGCTGTGGACATTCACAAATCCCGGCAGCAGCGCCCGGCAGGCCAGCCGCGTCGTGGTGGGAGCGTCCGGATTCAGCGAGATGATCCGTCCGCGCTGCGGATCGACCGCCACGCGCAGTCCTGCGACGAAGCGGCTGTCGGCGTAGGTCAGGTCCGCTTCGAACACTTCGATGGCAGCGGTCATTCCCGGTCGTCTCCGCAGAAGCGCGCGACGGTCCGGTCGAGCGCGCGTCCGCCGGCATCCAGTTCGCCTGTGCCGATCGCCTCATTGGCGCGGTGCCCGTGCTCCATGCTGCCGGCGCCGAAGAGCACGCAGTTAAACCCGGCGGCCGCCAGCGGCCCACCGTCGCTCGCGTACGACACGCCCAGCGACTCCGTCTGCCGAAGCTGCTCACGGAGCAGCCGATTGATGCGCGCGTCGGGCGGACAAAGCATGGGCGGATTGTCGTTGATCAGCTCCAGGCGTGCATCATCGCTCCAGTCCGCCGCCGCCGAGCGAATCGCCGCGGTGATTTCATCCAGCGCCGGCGCCGATCGCTGTCCGGGCAGCAGCCGCACGCCCAAGGCGATCTCGCACGCATCGGGCACGACGTTCAGCGCGCCGCCTCCGGCGATTCGCGCGACGTTCAGCACGGGAAACGGGCACTCGCCGAAGCACGCACTGCTCTCCACCCGCACGTCGCGCCAGGCGGCGGCCTTTCGGGCCAGCGCCTGAACGATCATCGCGGCCCGCTCGATGGCGTTCACGCCGAGTTGCGGGTAGCCGCTGTGGGCCGATTTTCCCCGAACCGGCACGCGCGCCTTGAGGTGCCCCTTGTTCATCCGCACGACGCGCAGCTCAGTCGGCTCGCCGATCAGCACATCGCGCGGCAGCACGGCCCGCGGCGGCGTGGAATCCAGCAGTTGCTGCGCGCCGACGCCGCCGATCTCCTCATCGGCCGTCAGCAGCAGCGCCAGCGGCTGGGGCAGCCCGCGAAACGAGTCGGCGACGACGCGGTTGATCGCCAGAGCCACGAACGAAAGCATGTCGACCGTTCCGCGGCCGTAGAGCCGCCCGTCGCGTTCGCTCAGCTTGAACGGGTCGCTCTCCCAGCCGGGTTCATCGGCCGGAACCACGTCGAAATGCCCGCAGAGCGTCAGGCCGCGCGGCTCGTGCGACGGGACGATGCCGCGGTTTGCAGCCGTTTCCGCGGCCGGGCACAGCGCGGGAGCCGCCCCGCGAAACGCCAGCACGTTGACCTTGCCGCCGGCGGCATACTCCTGGCGTATCACGGTGCAGCCGCGCGATTCGAGATAGTCGCAGACGAAGTCGGCAATCGGGCGGTTCGAGTCGCGCGTGACCGGCGCGAAGCGAACCAGCCGGGCCAGAAGCTCCCGATCGCTCAGCAATGGCATGATGGCGGACATGTGCGAATCGTACTCGCCGAGCGCCAACGCACCAGCCGCCTGGCTGGCACGCACGACCCGTCCGGGTCGCGGGCCCGGCTTTTCGGCACGCGCGGGGCTATTCCGACCTGCGCACGGTGTCGTCCTTCGCTCCGCTCGATTCGCCTGGCCCTTCGCGCCGCTGACGAG
>CAYOHG010000089.1:0-9429 GCA_964403685.1 uncultured Planctomycetales bacterium | reverse complement strand
GGGCGAAGGCACGCACGGCAACGGCCTGCCCCGCGCGCTGACCAACCTCGCCGAGGTCGAGCGGAAGCGGCACGCGCTCGAGCGCGCCCGCGCGCTCGAGCAGCGCTCGCTCGCGCTGCGCCGCGCGACCGTCGGCGCCGCGCGCAGCACTCAGGCCGCGGGGATGTCGCGGCGGCAGAAGCGCCACAATCCCAGCAGCCAGAAGCCGGCCGCGACGCCGGACAGCGCCAGCAGATCGTCGAGCGGCCAGCGCGGGTCTCGCACGATGTCGACCGGGCGGTAGTAGTCGAGAAAGCCGAGGAAGCTCACCGCGCGCATGCCCGGCTGAAACGCTTCCAGAAAATTCAGCAGAAACGAGATCGCCAGCGTGCCGATCACGATGCCGACCGCGGCCGGCCGGCGGCTGGAAAAACTCGACACCAGCAGCGCCAGCCCGCAGACCGCGGCGAACAGCAGGATCAGGTTGACCACCACGCGCAGCAGGCGGGCGTGGTCCAGCGGCTCGGCGGTGCCGATCAGGCGCTCGGCCAGCGCCAGCCCGCCCCAGGCCGTCAGGGCCATTGCCGCGCAGACCAGCAACCACGTCACTGAAAGCGAGCAGTAGATCGCGGCGCGCGATACCGGCAGCGCCAGCAGCAGGTCGGCCGTGCCGCGGTCGATCTCACCGACCGGAACACTGGTGCAGACGGTGACGATTACGCCCCAGGTGACGATGATCAGAAACGGCGCGACCAGCCCGAGCGACATCAGCGTCGTGATGCTCACTTCGCCGGCAACGTCCAGCCCGGTCAGCGTCAAGAGCAGGTTGCGCACCAGCGGAATTTCGCGCCAGAACTTGAAGAGCGTCTCCGACAACTCGCGCATGGCCTGCGTATAGAGCAGCTCAAACCCCAGCAGCGCCGCCAGTGCGATCGCGATGAGCAGGGCGTTGTCGCGCAGCGCCTGTCGCACCAGCGCGGGGCGGATCAGGTTCATGCCGGCCCCCCGTCGGAGTAATACGCCAGAAACAGTTGCTCGAGGTCCGGCGGAGCGATGGTCAAATCCGTCACGCGGTTGCGCGCCAGCCAGCTTAGAAGCGGCTCCATTGGACCGCTCCACGCTGCGCAGACGCGACCGTTCTGCTCGTGCAGCAGGCGCAGCCCGGCCGGCGGGTCGCAGCGCTGTACGTCCCGTGCGAACTGCATCTCAATCCGCCGAACCGCCCGGCCGCGCAGCACCTCGATGCGCTCCTGCTCGATGACGCGCCCGCTGCGCAGGATGGCGACCTGGTCGCACAGCTCCTCCACCTCGCTGAGCGTGTGGCTGGAGAACAGAACGGTGCCGTCGCGGCCGGCGAACGCCCGCAGCTCGGAATACAGCACGCCTTGCATCAGCGGGTCGAGCGCGGTGGTCGGCTCGTCCAGGATCAGCAGCTCCGGGGCGTGCATCAACGCCTGAATCAGCCCGAGCTTCTGCTTCATGCCGCGCGAGTAGTTGCGCACCCGCTTGTCGAGGTCGAGCTCGAAAGCGTCGGCGAGCCGGCGGATCTCGCGGCGGGCGTCGACTCCACGCGTGCGGGCGAAGTAGTCCAGCATGGCGCGCCCGGTCAGGCCAGGATAGAAGCGGACGTCGCCGGGCAGGTAGCCGATCCGGGCACGCAGCCGCGGCCCGTGACGCCACGCATCCTCTCCGAACACCTGTGCCTCTCCGCCGTTGGCGCGCAGCAGCCCCAGCAGGATACGGATCAGCGTGGTCTTGCCGGCCCCGTTGGGTCCGAGGAAGCCATAGAGGGAACCGCGCGGCACCGCCAGATCGATGCCGTGCAGCACCTCGACGGCGCCGTAGCGCTTGCGCAACTCGCGGACGAGAATCGGACTCATGCGGGTGGGTAGTGTAGGGCCAAACGCGCCGGCGGAATGCTGACGCCGGTGTGGCCCGGCCGCAGCGTGCTCACGGCATGTCGGCGCTGCGCGGCGCCGCTTTCGCCCCGCGCCGCCGCCGCCAGGCGTGCACCGCCAGCAGAATCGTGAAGACCAGCGCCAGGCCGACCAGCAGCTCGTATTGCTCCGAGCGGCTCGGCGGACTGGGCAGCTCCACGCCGCCGATCATCAGCTCGCTGTCGTCGCTGAAGCGCACGGTGATCTTCCCCGCGCGGCGGTTTGCGCCGGACTTGGCCAGCCGTACGCCGAATGTCTCCGTTGCCCCGGGCGCAATACCCGCTTGAGCCGAATCCACTTTTGCCCGGCAGACGCCCGGCAGGTCGCGGGCGCCGGCCATCTGAAGATTGGTGCACTCCGACGTCCAGCCCGGCGGGTAGCGAAATGTGTCGGCGTGGTAATGCGGAATCTCGACCATCACGATTGGCAGCGTGTGTCGATTCGTGATTGTCCAGGAGTAGTTCTGTCCCGAAACGTCGGCGCCGCCTTCGATCGTCGCCAGAGGCGATTGGGCCAACCCGCACGGCACGCCGGCGGTGAGTACGCCCAGCAACGCTACGACGCCCAGTCGGTGCAACGAGGGCCTCGATCGTGGTGGCGGACTATAGCAGCAGCAGCGGTCCATCCTGTGATCCTAGGCGGCGGTCGGCCAGCCGCGCACGCAGGTCTTCGGAGTCCAGCGCGAACGCCGGGCTGATCTCGATCGGCCAGGCCGGCTCGCCCTCGGCGTTGCGGGGCACGCGAACGCCCGCGGACTCCAGCCAGCCGGCTGCCCGTCGCAGCAAATCGCGACGAGTCGTCGCCGGCGAATCGGCGCCCTCGGCGTTCTTGACAGGTGAAAACTCCTCCTCGCGGCGCGTGTACAGCACCAGCGGATTGCGCGCCAGCGGTATCGCGTCGAAGACGAATTGCTCGAGCTTGATCGCGTTGGGGCGATCGGGCTCAATGCGTCGGCCGCGCTCGTCCAGCAGCGCGACTTTCTTCTCGGCCCGGTGCCAGCCCAGTTCCACCGGCGAGCCGGCCGTTGTCAGCCGCTCCACGAATGCCCGGTCGAGCACGTGGACGGCGATGCTGCCGGCGTCGAAGCGGCGCGCGCCGTCCGCGTCGCGCTGGGTAGCCAGCTCCGCCGGCAGGTCGCTGTATTCCAGCACGGTCAGTTTGCCGTCGCGCAATGCAAAGATCCCCACGCGCTCGAAATCGTCGGCCTTGCGGACCGCCTTGCTCGACATCTCCGACTCGTGCAGCCGGTGCAGCCCGATAAACAGCGGATCGAGCAAACGGACCAGCGGGTTGTCCACCTGGAAATAGCTGATTGTGTCAATTCCGCGACGGCGCATGTCGTCAAGCGATCCGCTGACCGCCAGCGCCCGCAGGCTGCCGCCGTGCCCGTCCGGCGACAGCGCCACGCGGTGCTTTTCGGCCAGCGCGATGCGGCCGTCGGGCGTGAACGCGGGCATCTCGGCTTGCTGAAAGAAGGTCACCTCGTCGTGCGGCAGGCCGAAATAGTCGTGTTGTTGGAAGAACGCGCGCGTCGCGGCATCGTTGCCGGAGCTGGTCATCAGGTACCAGCGAACACGCCGGCCGTAGCGGCGCTCGACCCCGCGCAGGTACTCGGCGAAGAGTTGAAAAAGCGGGGCCTGCCGGATCGGGCTGATCGGAAATGCCCCTTTGGGGCCGTCGTAGCCCAGCCGCGTACCCTGTCCGCCGGCGACGGTGAACGCCGCCACGCGCCCGGCCCGGATGGCGGCTTCGCCAGCGGCGCGGGCCCGGGCATATAACTCGCGCTGTTCGGCCGTCGGCGAATCCGCAAACGCCGCCGGCGGCTGAAGTTCGCCCGACTCCGCGTGGGCCGGCTTGGCCCGAATCAGCCGGTCGATCAGCGGGGCGCAGCGGTCCAGGTCGATCCGCTCAATGTCGTCCAGCAGTGCGATCCGCTGCGCATCACTTAACTCGTCCCAGAAACGCAGAACATGGCTCTGCCCGTGCCGCTGGAGGCGGGACTGGGCGGCGCGAAGTCGCTCGCGGGGTGGGGGCATGCTTCGGGCGTCCTCTGCGCGTCAACAGATGGCCGGCGGCCAGCCGATAGAGACTACCGATGAGCGGGGATACGGTCAAAGCGGATGACGCGCGCGTCAGTCGACGCGGCCTGCTGGCGGCAGCGGGCGCGGCCACGCTGGGACTGCTCAATGGCGGCGCTTCGCCCCCGGATTCCGAACCGTCTCGGCCGACTTCGACCGCCACCTCGCTTCCGGCCCTCAAACCGCTGGACCAGCCTCCCTGGTGGCTGACCCAGCATGGGCCGCGCTCGCGGGTGATCGAAGTGGCGTCGACCGACGTCCTGCACGGCCCCAAGGTCGACCCGATCCTGCTGCGCGACACGTTTGACATGGGGCTGCGGCAATTGACGGATTCCCCCACCGCCGCTGTACCCAGGCGGGCGCCGCTGGGTGAATGTCGCCAGATTGTGCTGAAGTTCAACTCGGTCGCCGCGGACGTGGTTGGGACGAACGAACCGCTCGCCCGCGTGATTGTCGAGAGCCTGGGTGACGCCGGTTGGCCGCCGGAGCAGATCGCGCTGGTGGAAACTCCATCGTATGTGTCGGCCGACCTGCGGACGCGGCGGGCGTCCGCCGGTTGGGGCCCGCCGATCCCGGTTGGCGGCCGGCTGGAGCCGTTGGCGCAGTATCTGTACGAAGCGGATGCGATCATCAGCGTGGGCTTGCTCAAGACCCATCAGTTGGCCGGCATGTCCGGGGTGATGAAAAACCTGTCGCACGCCCTGATGCGCCGCCCGGCGCTTTATCACGCCGATGGCTGTTCACCGTTCGTCGGCCAGGTGATCGGCTCGCCTGCGGTGGCCACCCGATTGAAACTGAGCGTGCTTAACGCGATTCGGGTGGTGGCGCAGAACGGACCGGACGCGACCCGTGAGGACGTGTTTGGGTACGGAAGCGTGCTGCTGTCCTTCGATCCACTGGCGCTGGACTGGATCGGGCGGTCCATTCTCGCGGAAGTTCGCCACGAACACGGCCTGGACAGCTCCATCGAGGTCGCATATCTGGATTCGGCGGCGGTGCTGGGGGTGGGGCGCTGGCTACCCTCCGAGGTCGATCGCCAACGGCTGGCGGCGACCCACTGAACGAGCTGAGCTAGTCGGCGACCAACGCCGGCGCGGCCAGCTTCCGTGCGCGCACGGTCACGCGGTTCCAGTCACGAATACGGCATTTCCCTTGACACCCGGCCCGGATGTCGTAGACTTTCCATTGGACGATGCACAAGGAGTTCAGGCAGGAACCAACGCCGGGCGAGTCATCGGTACGCCGTTTCCGTCGATCGTAATGACTTGCAATTATATATATCATCTGCCAGTGACCTGGCTGCCCGCCCTTGGAACTAACCTGCATTCCACGCCGCATCGGGAGCGAGTTCGACGAGAGGGTCGTTGTCCGCGCTCCAGCGCAGGGCCTTCGGGCCGGCGTTTCTCCGCCCGTGCTTTGACCGGCCCCCACGCGGTCGAAGCGGTCTGATTCGAGCGTTCGAGTCGATCGCCTGGGCATGGGCGGGGTCGTCTCTCGGCGGACGACCGTGCGAACCTGCCGGCAAGCGGGCCTCATTCATCCCAAGCTTGCAGACCAGCCGGCTGGTGCGAACGGGCCATTCCCGCCACGGGCGATCAAGCGTTTCGATGCGTGGGAGCTCTTTTTTGGGAGGCTGCGTATGCGAAAGCAACGCGCATTTACACTGATCGAACTTCTGGTGGTTGTCGCGATCATCGCACTGCTGATCGCGATCCTGCTGCCGTCGCTGTCGCGCGCCCGCGAGCTGGCCAAACGTTCGGTCTGCTCGTCGAACCTGCGCGGCATCGGCCAGGGCTGCACGATCTACGCCAACGAGAACAAGGAGTGGTTCCCGCACCATTACTTCGAGCCGACTCTCTCCGGCGTCAGCGCCAAGCCCCAGACCTCGGGCATGAACTGGATCGGCCGGATGGGCAGCACGAGCAGCCTCCAGATCTCCAAGGAGACGCGCGGCCAAAGTGGCAGCGACGACGGGTACTCCACCAATGCCAGCCACCCCAGCCGCTCGATGTTCCTGCTGATCATCGGCGGGCAGCAGACGGCCGGCTCGTTCTACTGCCCCAGCTCGCCCGACAGCGAGGACGACATGCGTAACCGCGGGGCGGACTCAACCACGGGCAATGAGTCGGCTGCCCAGCCGGGACGCAACCGCTTCGACTTCCGCGGCTACTCGTACATGAGCTACGGCTACCAGATGAATTACGGACGGCGCGGCCGGCCGCGGGCCAGCAGGGGGAGCAACATGCCGGTCAACGCCGACAAGGGCCCGTACTTCACGGGCACCTCGGCTAACGACGGCACGGTCACCGATGCGGTGAACACCGGCGCGTTGGCGCCGCCCAGCTCGGTCTTCGGTACCACCGAGGCCGACATCCTGGCCAAGTCGGCCGAAATGTGGCGGCCGTATAACAGCCAGAATCACGGCGGTGAAGGGCAGAACGTCGGCTTCATCGACAACCACGTCGAGTTCACCAACCGTCCGCTGATCGGCATTAACAACGACAACATCTTCACCGCGTCGGACGACTATACCAATCCGGTGCGGTACATGCTGGGCATCGCCGCCGGCGTGAGCAGCGTGTCGACAGCTTTGGCTCCGCTGGTGAATACGGATTCGTACATCGTTCCGTAGTCGCTGGCGTTCGATTCGCACCGTAGACGGATTCAGCGCGTGAGCGGGTTGAACCGACCCGCTCACGCGTTTGCCTTCCCCGCCCCCGCCGATGAGCGCTAGACCCTTCTACCACCGCGCGCTTTGGGCGCACCTGCTGGCGACGCTGCTCGTCTCGGCCGGCATGAGCTTCTGGATCTGCATGATCCCGCTGATTGCCCGCCTGCGTTTCGGGGCCAGCGAGTGGCAGTTGTTCTTCGTAACAGCAGCCTCGCCGGCGCTGATGACGCTTTCGCTGGCGTGGAACGAATTGCTGCGGCGGAATGCGCTGCCGCGCTATCTCGCCTTGCATTGGCTGACGACGATGCTGCCGGTGGCCGGGCTCGGCCTGGTCGGCAGCTTTCCACAATTGCTGCTGCTGCACGTGCTGGCTTGCATCGGCGTGGGAGGGTGGTCGCCTGTGAATGGGGAGCTGCTCAACCGGCTTTACCCCGCCGAGCTGCGCGGACGCATTTATGGCCTGCTGATGATTCCGGCGACGGCCAGTGGAGCTGTCACGGTCGTTTTGGGTGGCTGGCTGCTCGAGCGGCACGAAGCGGCGATGGCCTGGCTCTTCCCGGCGCTGGCGGCCGGATACGCGCTGGCGATGCTGATCCTGGCGCGGCTGGGACGCGGGCGGCTGGCGGTTCCGCTGGAGCCGCGCGGACAGCTCGGACTGAAAGCCGTGCTGGCGCCGCTGTCAAGGATGCGCGCCACGCTGCGGGACGACGCGTTCTTCCGCCGCTACGAGTTCGCGTTCATGACCTACGGCGCCGGCTTCATGATCTGCGACATGCTGCTGCCGCTGCTGGTGACCGGCCGGCTCGGGTTGAGCTATGGGGAAGTGGCGTTCAGCGCGCACGGTACGCGACAGGTGCTGACGCTGCTGTGCGTGCTTCCGCTGGGCCTGGTGATGGACCGGCTCGGCGCCGAGCGCATCTCGGCGCTGGCGTTTGGCTGCCTGGCGTTCTATCCGCTCGGGCTGCTTGTGGCCGGCGGACCCGTCGGACTGGCGCTGGCGAGCGTCTTCTTCGGGATCGGACTTGCCGGCGTGCACCACGGCTGGATGCTGGGACCGGTGTCACTCGCTCCCCACCCGGGTCGCGTGTCCGAGTATGTCGCGATCCATGCCGCCCTGGTCGGCGTGCGCGGAATCGTCTTTCAGGGCCTGGGCGTCGCGTTATACCTGTTCAGCGGGTCGTTCACCGTGCCGCTGCTGGCGGCCGCCGCGGCCTTCGGCTGGGCGGCCAGCCAGATGATGGGGCTGCACGCGGCGCGCCGCCGGGCCGCGGCCACGGCCTGTACGGCCGGAAAGGCCGACGATAGTATGACACTCCGTTCGCGGGCCTGCGTCCCCGCATCTACACATTGCGAGCAACACACGGTGACGTCGTGAGCAGCAGCCCTTCGCAGTTCGACCCACACGAAGTGGGCGGTGACGAACTGAAGCTGGAGATGGAGCGCGCGTTGGGCGAGCTGAGCGCCGCCGACCTGGAGCGGATGGCCAACGCCCGGCCGGTGCTGCGTCCGCGGGAAGACGAGCACGGCAAGGTGCAAGGGCGCATTGTCGAGGTCCGCGGCGATACGGTCTACGTGGACATTGGGTCTAAGAGCGAAGCCTTCCTGCCGCTCAACGAGTTCCCCGAGGACAAACGCCCCGCGCCCGCCCAGATCTTCGAATTCGTCATGCACGGCCTCGACGCGGAATCCGGCCTCATGCGGCTGTCCCTGCGCGAGGTGCGCATCGGCGCCGACATCGAGACCGTCCGCATCGGCGACGTGATCGAGGGCCGCGTGACCGGTGTGAACATCGGCGGTCTGGAGCTCAACTGCCAGGGCCTGCGCGGTTTCATGCCCAAGAGCCAGGTCGACTTGCAGCGCGTCGAGGATTTCGCCCCGTACATCGGCCGCATGCTCGAGTGCGAAGTCACGGAGGTCAACCGCCGCGGCCGCAGTGTGGTGGTGAGCCGGCGGCGCGTGCTGGAGCGTCATCGCGAGCAGCAGCGCGAGGAACTCAAATTCACGCTGGCCGAGGGGCAGGTGCACGAGGGTGTCGTGCGGCGCCTGGCGTATTTCGGGGCCTTCGTCGACCTGGGCGGCATCGAGGGTCTGCTGCACATCAGCGACATCAGCTACGGTCGCCTGAAGCACCCCGGCGAAGTGCTCAAGGAAGGCGACCGCGTCACCGTGCAGATCCGCAAGATCGACCTTGTCAAGGACCGCATTTCGCTCGGCATGAAGCAGCTCCAGGCGGATCCCTGGACGGTCGTCCCCGCCAACTACCGCGTCGGCCAGACGGTCGACGGCCGGGTGCTCAGCCTCCAGAATTTCGGTGCGTTCGTCGAGATCGAGCCGGGCGTCGACGGACTGATCCCGGTGAGCGAGATGAGCTGGGTGCAGCGCGTCCGCCACCCGCGCGACCTGCTCAAGGAGGGTGACCCGGTCCGCTGCGTCATCCTCGATCTCAATCCGGAAGAGCGCAAGATCACGCTCAGCCTCAAGGCCCTCAGCGCCGATCCGTGGACCACGGCGGCGGAGCGCTACAAGCCCGACGACGAGGTCAGCGGCCGGGTTACCAATCTGGTCGAGTACGGCGCATTCGTGCAACTCGAAGAGGGCGTCGAAGGGCTGGTGCACATCTCCGAGATGAGCGAGAAGCGCATTCACCGGCCCGACGAGGTCTGCAAGGTCGGCGACGTCGTTCAGGTGCGGGTCAAGAACGTGGACGTCGGCCAGCGGCGCGTCTCGCTTTCCTTGCGGCCGAAGGTCGAACGTTAGGCCGCCG
>CAYOHG010000088.1:8609-9433 GCA_964403685.1 uncultured Planctomycetales bacterium | reverse complement strand
GGCAGCGCGGCCTGGGACGCGAAAACGCGCGGTGTTACACCGCGCAAGCGTCACGGAGCCACGCATGCCGACGCAAGAAACGAAAACTCTGTCCGTTCCCCGCAACCCGAAGCCGGCCGCACCCGCGTATCGCCAACGCGCGGGCTACTCGCAGGCGATCGTCACGCTCACCGACGCCGAGACGCGGCAACGCTGCGACTACTGGCTCGGCGAGTTCGACCAGCCCGAGAGCCGCGAGCGCTACCACCGCGTGATCGCGGAGTGGGAACGCCGCGGGCGACGTCTGCCGCCGCCCGACTTCGACGCCCCGCCGGCCCGCCGCGCCGACGAGATCACGATCGTCGAGGTGATCCGCGAGTACTGGCGCTGGGCGGCGGACTACTACCGCCCGAAGCACGCGCAGGCGCTCGACGGGGCGCTCACCATCCTCCGGCAGTTCTACGGCCGCACAGCCGCGATCGACTTCGGCCCGAAGAAGCGACGGGCTCGTCGCCTGGCGCAAGGCGCACCGCTTCCACCCGCACCAACTTCGCCACAACGCTGCGACCGAGTTGCGGAAGGCGTTCGGCCTCGAGGCGGCGCAGCTCACGCTCGGCCACGCCAGCGCCCAGATCACGGACGCGATCTACGCGGAACGCGACCGCGCTAAGGTGATCGAGATCATGCGGGAGATCGGCTAAGTTCTTCCTCGCGACTGACGTCCTGCCGCACACATCCGCCCATGACGGTCCGCGGTTCGTCAGGCGCTGGTACGTCTACCGCGAAGGAGTGAGGCATGGCCAGCCGAACTATGTTCGCAGCGAGCCGGGGCACCTTCTGGGGCC
>CAYOHG010000088.1:0-8599 GCA_964403685.1 uncultured Planctomycetales bacterium | reverse complement strand
GGCCTGACGATCGCGGCCGGGGCGGGCCTCAGCGTCGCGGCTCCCGAACCTGATCAGCACCCGGTAATCTGGGCGCTGGCCCTGGCTTGGCTCATCGCAATCTTCGCCTCCGCGTTCACTGGAAAGCTCTTTCTGCGGATGAATCCCAAGCGATTCGAATTGGGGCGATGGGAGCGTGACGGGTTGGTGTATCGGTGGTGTGGACTCGACGTCTTTCGCTGGTTGGTGACAAAAACGCCGCTGGCTTGGTTCGATGCCGGGGAGGGCAACCTACGGCCCTCGAACATGGGCGGTCTGCTGAGGAGGCTGAATGCCGCCGAAGGGGTGCACTGGGTCGGTGGCGGTGTGACACTGGTCGTTGCCGTCGGATACTCTCTGGCCGACCATGCGCGTGCGGGCTCTTGCCTGGCGCTGCTCTGCGTGCCGCTTCATCTTTATCCGGTGATGCTGCAGCGACGCAACCGTGGCCGCATTGAGAGCCTCTTTAGGCATTCTCGTAACTCGCGCAGGCAAGGCCAATTTGCCCGCTCGCTCCAGCCTGGCGGTGAGCGTACGTTTCTTGGCGGAAAGACGTTGGACGCGCGAGGGCGGCGTGTCACTGTGGTCGATCCGGGCATCGACTGGCTGCTGGGCAGAGGCGACCAAATCGATGCCGAGACACAGAACCGCATCATGGCGGAGCTGGGCGTCAAAGTGCACGCGGCGCGACGGCGGATTCTTGGCGGGATTGCCTTTGTTGCGATTCTGATCGCGGTCGCTGCCGGCGGCATTGCGATCGACGTGTTTCGCGGGGGTGCCAGCGCGAGACAGGACCTGCTCAGTTCACTCAAGATCACTGGCCCCGGCGTGGGAGCCATGCTGATCGCGGGCGTGCTGATTCCGATCTGGTTAGCGCGCAGGTCGCGCCTTCAGCTGGCGCAAGCTGTGATGCTACGCAATGGGCATTGCCCGCACTGCGGGTATCGCATTGCCGGGATTCCCCCGGACTCGCAGACGGGCCAGACAGTCTGTCCGGAGTGTGGATGCGCGTGGATTCGCAGCAGGTAGACTCACGCAAAGATGTGCGGCTCATTCGGTTCGGCGACCTGGTATCCAGCTGTTTTCCGCTGATGCTGTTAACACCGAGCGTGCCCCGGCCAAGGTGACTGGGATCATACGCCAGAGTGGCTGATCCACACCGGTTGCACAGCACGCCGACACTGGCCGAGTTATCGAGGCAGGTGACTCGGCTTTTTTTTTGCGCACTTTTCGAGCCGGGAACCGCTCTGGCAGCGAGCCAGCAGCGATTCGCGATACCGCTGACCCGGTAACTGCAGTTACCGAGTTACCGCCGCGAAACGCCTCGTAAAACGCCGTGCATGGAACCAAACGCTGTGGAGGTTCGCATGCACGAACAGTCCCTGACAGATGAACGCCTGCCGCTCACGGAGGTCGCCAAGCTCGTCCCGGACCGGCCTTCCGTGAACTGCGTGTGGCGCTGGTGCCGGCGCGGCGTGCTCGCCCGTAACGGCGAACGCATCCGGCTCGAGCACATCCGGATCGGCGGCAAGATCTTCACCACCCGCGCGTGGCTCGAAGAATTCGGCCGGCGGCTCGCGACCGAGGATGCGAAGTACTTCGACCTGAACCAGGCCCTCGCGCCGGCCGATCGACGCGTTTCCACGCGTGGGCGACCTGCCGCTCCCGTCACCGATCGCCGGCGTCGCGAGATCGAGGACGCCGAGCGCGAGCTTGATGAGGCGGGCCTGCGATGAACCGCGTCCCGCTCGTTTCTATCGGCCAGGGCGATTTCCGTCGCGACTACCACCCGGAGGACCTGGGCATGCAGCCCGCGCCGCCTGATTCGTTGAACCCGCGTTTCCTGATCCGCGAGCCGGCGGACGTGTACCACGCCCGCAGCGTGGAGCACCTGACGTCGCACGCGCTGAGCGAGTTCCGCCGCTGCCCGCTCTTGTACCGCAAGCGCGAGATGGGCCTGGTGCCCGAGCGTGACACGACGGCGTACCTGATCGGCCGTGCTGCGCACACGTTGATACTCGAAGGTCGGGAGCGATATGCCCGCGAGTACGCCGTCGGCGGCCCGATCACCCGGCTCGCCGAATTCCAAGCCGCCACACGTCCCGCCGAATCGCGGTCGACCGGTGCGCCATGACACCCTTGCTCGGTTCGCGCGGTCTCCGCGGTGGCCCTTGGCGCGCGCGGCCGGCCCGCGGAGGAGCGGCGCGGTCGGCGGCTGCTGCGCCATCGTCCAGAGCTGAAACGCGGGCCCAACGTCGAACCAACAGGCGATCCAGCCGATGGTTACACCCGCTGTGGTAATGGCTGATTCGATGAAGAACACGCTGCGTGGACGCTCGAAACCAACGCGCGCGTCAGGGGGCAAGCGCCGCCCCTTCAGAAGGCGCCGGCGAGGTCCACAGCCGCACCGTGCCGTCGCCCGAAGCGGAGGCCAGCGTGCGGCCGTCGGCGGTGAACGCCAGGCTGTACACGTACCGCTGGTGCCCGCGCAGCTCGAGCAGCTCCTCGTAGGTCTCCGCATCCCACAATCGAATGGAGTTGTCGTTCGAGCAGGACGCAATCCTCGCTCCGTCGGGAGAGAAGATGGCGTCGTACACCTTCTCCTCATGCCCGCGCAGCAGAGCCAACGCGGCGCCGGTGCGCGCGTTCCAGACGCCGACCGTGCCGTCGTTCGCCGCGGTCAGAAAGCGCGCCCCGTCGTGCGCGAAGCGCAGCCGTTCCACCTTCGCCTGATGACCGGCAAACGAGCACAAAAGGCCGCCCGTCTCGAAGTCAACCAACCGGCACTGACCCGCCTGTAACAGGGCCAGCCGCAGTCCATCGGGTGACGAAGCGACCAGGGCTTCGCCGGTGTATTCCTGTTCGCTCACCAGCGCTCCGGTCTCGGCGTCCCAGACCCGCACCATGCTGCGCGGTTGCAGGGGCCGGGCCACGGCGGTCGCCACGAATCTGCGCCCGTCCGGCGTGAACGCGACCGATCGGGCGCGGCCGCCGAGAGCGCCGAGGTTGGTCCGTTCGCCGGACTGGATGTCGGTCCGGCGCGCCCTCCATCCGCACGAAACGATCCACCGACCGTCGGGGCTGATGGCGAGCTGATCCTGATCGCCGGGCGCGTCCAAAATGCGGACGCACGCGCCGCTGCGCGGATCCCAGAAGCGAATGCTGTGGTCGTTCCACGCGGCTGAGACGAGCAGGTCCTGTGTCGGGTGACGAAGCACGTGGTAGACGGCGCCGCGATGGCCGGCAAGAACGCCGAACGACGCGCGCTGCTCGACGCGCTCCACGTCCCATAGGCGGATCGTCGCATCATCCGCCGCGGCGGCGATCCAGCGCCCATCCGGCGAAAAACAGACGCTTCTCACGGCAGCGGTGTGGCCCAGAAGCGTGTGCAGCAACGCACCCGCATCGGCGTCCCACAGGCGTACCGTCTGGTCGCCTGACCCGGATACGAGCCGCCGACCGTCGCTGCTGAGCGCGACGCCGTGCACCGGCCCGGTGTGGTCCTCCATGCGGTGCAGCAGCTCGTACGTGCTGCCTTCCCACAGCGCCACCGTCTTGTCTTTGGAGCAGGTCGCGATGCGAGAGCCATCCGCGGAGCGCGCGATGGCAACGGCCGACGTGTCGTGTGCGCCGGAGTGAATGCCGATCCGCGCGCCGTTCGACGCCCAACGCCGCTCGATGCCGTGGCCCATTCCCAGGAGGACATCCTGACCATCGGGAGAGAAAGCGCAGGAGTAGGTCGCCTGTCCCACGGACGGCGGCCACGACGCGAGGACACCTTGGGCCCACGCCCACACCTGTACCGCATGTCCCCGGCGGCCCTCATGGTCGCGCTGAGCGGGCTCGGTGAGAACGGCCAGCAGGGCGCCGTCGGGGGAAACGTCAATACCGCGGACCGCCGCGCCGACGTCGAACGTGATCGGATCGTCGCAGCCGTTCAAATCCCAGGTATGAACGCGGCCGTCGCGGCCGCCGGACACTACCGCCGCACCTGCCGGATCAAATGCGACGGAGGTGATGGCCTCGGAGTGAGCGCCGATGAGCCTCGAGTCGCCCCCTGCGACATCCCAGAGCCGCAGGCTGCGATCGTCCGAGCCCGAGACGATCTGCGCCGAATCAGGCGAAAACGCGATCGCGTTCACCGGCCCCGCGTGACCGCGGAGCACGCGATCACTCGTGTCCAGACGCCGTGCCAGGTGGCGCCATTCCCATGTCTCCCGCTGCTCGGGCGATTCGCGCTCCAGCAGCGCCCGCGCCTGGAACGGTCTCAGATTATCCAGTTCCCCCGCGGCGGCGACGATGTTCGCGCGATGTGCGGCGCGCTCGGCGACGCGCCGCTCGCGCGCCTCGCGAACCGCGAAGTGCGCACTGGCCGCGGTCGCGACGATGAGCGTAAGCATCACCATCCCCGCCGCCGTCACCAGACCTCGGTTGCGCTGGGCAAACTTGCGGACCTGATACAACGTGCTGGCGGGGCGCGCGCGAATCGGCTGGTTACTCAAATAGCGCCGAATGTCCGCGGCCAGTTCCGCGGGCGACTGAAAACGGCGCTCCGCGCGCTTTTCGAGGGCCTTGGCGGCCAGCGTCTCGATGTCGCCGCGCAGAATCGTGTTGATCGAGCTGAGGCGCGTCGGCTCAGCCTCCTGAATGATCCGCGCCGCTTCCGCCAGCGAGCGGTCGCGGACGTCCAGCGGCAGCCGGCCGCACAGCAGTTCGTAGAGCACGACGCCCAGCGAATAGACGTCGGTGCGCGCGTCGAGTTCGGCGCTGCGGCCGCGCACCTGTTCGGGACTCATGTAGGGGATCGTGCCGATCAACTGCATGACGTTGGTGCGCTCGATGGTCAGTTGCGCGTCGGCGTTGATCACGCGCGCCACGCCAAAATCCAGGATCTTCGGCTGCCCATGGGCCGCGCCGTCCGCCGCACCGCGCGACGGCCCGGACTCCTGCACCAGGATGTTCGCGGGCTTGAGATCGCGGTGAATGACGCCGCGATCGTGGGCAAATTGCACCGCATCGCACACGTCGGCGACCAGGGCCAGCCGCTCCCGCACACCCAGTCCGTGCCGGTCGGCAAACTCGGTCAGCGGTTGCCCGTGAACCAGCTCCATGGCCAGAAAGAGGACCTTGCCGCGCGGCGCGTCGGCCACGCCCGCGTCGTAGATCCGCGCGATGCCCGGATGCGTCAGCTCGCCCAGAATCTGAATCTCGCGAACAAAGCGGCGCTGCAAGTTGCGGCTGCCTGGCCCAGCGTGCACGATCTTCACCGCCACGCGCCGCCGCGGGTTCTCCTGCTCGGCCTCGTACACCACGGCGGATCCGCCCTGCCCAATCTTCCGCAGGATCCGATAGGCACCCACGCGCTCGAGGGGCGGGCCGTCGCCGACGGCCGGCAGCAGGTCCGCGGCGCGGAATTGCAGGCAGGCGGAGTCCAGAAAGCCGGCCGTCGCGTCGTGCGCCAGAAGCGATTCGACTTCATGCCGCACGTCGGCGTCATCGGCGCAATGCGCCCGGACGAAGTGCTGGCGGTCGGCCTCCGGCAATTCGGCCGCCAGGAGGAACAGCTCGTCGGCCCGCTCGCGCTGACGGGGCGTCACGGATCACCCTGAATGGTTGCCAGTTCGCGGGCCAGCCAGGCCTTGGCCAGCCGCCACTCGCGCTTGGCGGTCTCCGGCGAGACACCCAGGCTTTCGGCGACGTCTCCCATCGTCAACCCGCCATAAAAGCGCAGTTCAACCAGTTCCGCACGGCGCGGATTCATTGTGGCCAGCCGCTGCAGCGCTTCCTCGAGGTCGAGTGCGTCGAGCGCGCCGCCGGGGATATCGCTGTCCAATCTGGACAGCGTGACGCGGTTCATGTCGGAGCCACGTTTCTCGGCCGACTTCGCACGGGCGTGATCCAACAGCACCTGCCGCATCACCCGCGAAGCCAAACACAGGAAGTGCTTCCGGTCGTTGACGTCCAGGTGCGCACTGGCGGACAGCCGCAGGAAGACCTCATGAACCAGCACGGTGGGCTGGAGCGTGTGCCCTGGGTTTTCGGCCCGAAAGTGGGCCGTCGCTAAACCGCGCAGCTCTTCGTAAACCTGCCCGAGCAGGGCAGATACGTCCGTTCCCATGTCACCTCCGGATCCCGGACTGAGGGCACCGACGTGCAGAAAATGAACATTAGCCCCTCGCCCCAGCGACTCCAAGCGCAATCTCCCGGAATCGGATGACCCGTTCCCGGGCCCGTTCTCGCTTTCTCTGCTGAGTGCGTCCCGCGCGGGCCCTGTACCCGGCCCGCTTCCGGCGGGTTTGTCCTCGCACCCACGGAGTACAACATGCCAGCCAGCAGTACATTGCGCGCCATCAGTGCGCTGTTCATGGGCGTCTTCCTCTGTGCCGCCGCGCAGGCCCAGCCGGGCACTGCCGCTTTCTCGTATCAGGGTTTCCTGCGATTACAGGGCGAGCCGGTTGACGGTACGGCGGATTTCGAGTTCCGCATGTGGGACGCAGCGACGCAGGGCCAGTCGTTCGGCAATAGCGTCTCGCTGTTTGACGTGCCTGTATCACAAGGCGTGTTCACGGCGGTACTGAACCAGAACGACGAGTTCGGGCAAAGCGCCTTCGATGGCGGTCAACGCTGGCTCGAAGTCTCGGTCCGCACACCGGCCGGCAGCGGCGCCTTCACGACCCTCACGCCGCGCCAGCCCATCACGCCCGTGCCCTACGCCGTTCATGCCGTCAGCGGCGGAAGCGGAGGCGGCGACTCCGTGTGGGACCTCAACGGGACAAGTGCCTATTACCTCGGCGGCAATGTTGGCATCGGCATCAGCATCCCGCTGACCAGGCTGCACGTCAGCGGCGGCGACTTCCTGCTGGATCGCGGCACGGCGACCGGCTCGGTGACGCGAAATCTCAAGCTCGGCGGAGCGCGAAACATCGACACGGCGGCCTTCGCGGCGCTTCAGTTTCAGAATTACGACTCGGGCGACGGGGTCGTCGATTACGTCGGCGCTCAGATCGACAGTTGGAATACGAGCAGTATCGACTCCGGCGACCTGCGGCTACTGACCAACGAGGGCGCCGGGGCGGGTCCGCTGGAGCGTATGCGAATCACCCACACCGGCCTCGTCGGCGTCGGTACGACGGCGCCCGACAGCCCGCTCTCGATTCGCGCCGCAGCGGACGGAGGCTGCTGGGCTTCCGCGACGTCGCCGACGCGGCGACATGGAAATTCTTCCTGGGCGACGACGGCTCTCTCTCGCTCTCGCAGGTCACTCCTGCTAACCAGCTCGACCAGTCCAATGCCACCCCCGGACTCTTCGACTGCGGACTGTCGCCGGCTGCTGGCCCGTGGCAGTCCTTCACCGCCGGCGTGAGCGGATCTCTGACGAGCGTGGAGCTGTTCCTGTTTTCATCCGTGGCCGCCGACTGGGACGTCGACATCTTCAGCGGTCAGGGCACCGGCGGGACGCTTCTCGCCCAGGCCTCGACGTTTTTTGGCCCGACGAACGGCGCCTTCGCGAGCTTCCTCTTTGCGGCGCCGGCGACGATCGTCGCGGGTCAGCAGTACACCATTCGACTCGTCGGTCCGGCCAACCAGAGCTGGGAACAGGATTGCTCGGGGGGGTATGCGGGCGGCACTTCATCAAGCCCCGGTGGCGGCGATGCCGGCTTCCGGACCTACGTCGGCACCGGCGGCGGCTTGACCATCGCGCCGGGCGGCGTGGTCTTCGCTACGAGTTTTGCCGGCGACGGCAGCGGGCTCACCAACGTCGGCCAGTGGTCGGATTCCGGCGCGAATATTTACTACGACGGCGGCAACGTCGGCATCGGCACGACCGCGCCCGACTACCGTCTCAGCCTCGCATCGGACGATCAGTTGGTGTTGAAGCTCGAGTCGACCGACACGATTGGAACGCGGCTGCGGCTCGACAACACGGCCGATGAAGGCCGGATCTTCGATTTCGTGTCCACCGCATCCGGCAATGCCAATGGCGGCGGCAAGTTGCTCGTCGTGGACAACACCGCGGCACTCTCCCGCATGGTGATCGACAGCGCCGGCAACGTCGGCATCGGCACGACCGCGCCCGACTACCGTCTCAGCCTCGCATCGGACGATCAGTTGGTGTTGAAGCTCGAGTCGACCGACACGATTGGAACGCGGCTGCGGCTCGACAACACGGCCGATGAAGGCCGGATCTTCGATTTCGTGTCCACCGCATCCGGCAATGCCAATGGCGGCGGCAAGTTGCTCGTCGTGGACAACACCGCGGCACTCTCCCGCATGGTGATCGACAGCGCCGGCAACGTCGGCATCGGCACGACCGCGCCGACGCAAAAACTGGAAGTCGCCGGCACCATCAAGGCCACCAGCTTCGTCGGCACCGGCTCGACCGGCGTCAGCGGCGACGTTGTCACCAGCGGCAACGGCACCTTCAAGGGCGTCAGCGGCCGCGTCACCGGAACCACCGGCTCGCCCACCAAGTACGGCGTTTACGGCGAAGTGGACACGAGCGTCGGCACGCGCTACGCCGGCTGGTTCCAGGGCAACGTCAACGTCAGCGGCACGTTGTCCAAGTCGGGCGGCTCGTTCA
>CAYOHG010000087.1:0-9466 GCA_964403685.1 uncultured Planctomycetales bacterium | reverse complement strand
ATGCGCAGCTCGCCGGACCGCGAGCCTTCCAGCGTCGCGCGCAGTTCCTGCTGGATTTCATCGAGGCCGAGAACTCGATGGGCTTTCATGCCGACCAGGAAGCGGCCCGCTTGCTGGCCAAGGCAATCGATTTCGCGCGCCAGGGGCAGGTGACGCTGCGCGACGGGGCCGCACCCGCTTCGTCGGCGCCGGTTACGCTGCGCGTCGAGCCATAGGGCGTGGCCCGAGGGTTGCAATCATGGCCGCATTCCCGATGACGCCGCGAGCGACGCTTGAAGTCGGCGACCGCGGCGAATTCACCAAGACCCTGACCGAGCAGGACGTATTTGCGTTCGCCGGCGCCTCGGGCGACTGCAACCCGCTGCACATTGACGAGGCGTACGCGCAGCAGAGCGTTTTTGGCCACCGCGTGGCGCACGGGATACTGGTGGCCGGAATCGTCTCGAGCGTGCTGGGCGGCGACATTCCCGGCCTGGGGACGATCTTCGTTGAACTGCACGTGCGTTTTCTGCGGCCCGTCTACCTCGGCGACACGATCACCGCGAACGCCACCGTGATGGAGCTTATCAACCCCAAGCGCGTGCGGTTGTTCGTCGCGTGCCTGAATCAGAAGGGCGAGGATGTCGCCCTGGGCAACGCCGTCGTGATCCCGCCTCCGCAGACGCGCCTGATCGGCCTTCAGACCGACGCCACGCGGCCGGATCGAGAGCCGGCCGGCTGATCGCGCGCGTCCCGCGGCGCGTCACTCCTCGGCACGACCCTCGGAATTGAGAAACGCGCGCAGCTCGATGAAACTGCCCACGCAGGCGGCCATTCGCCGCGCGATTTCGGGGCGTTGCAGCGCGCGGGCCACGTCGGCGTGCAGCAGAAGCAACGCCGAATCTTCCTCAGCCGGCGCCAGCACGAGCAGCAGCGCGTGTACGCGCGGCCGGTCCTCGCCGCCATCGACCCCGGCGGCGGACAGTCCCACCGCGATCAGCGGGTTGCGCAAACCTGGAACGCACGCGTGCGGAATCACGACGCCGTGCGCGGTCTCCGCTTCCACCAACCATTCGCGCTCGGCCAGCGCGGCGGCGATCGCCGCCGGTGGCACACCCGCAACGGCGGCGCTCATGTGGATCAGACGCTCCATGGCGGCCGGCAGAGCCGCGTGGTCGAGCTCGGCGACAAAGGCCTGCGGATGCAGGAACTGCTCGAACCGCCGCGCACTCCGCCGGCCGAGGCTCCACTGGATCCCTGGGCCGGCGAGCATGGACGTGATCAGTGCCATGATCACCAGCGCGACGAAGAGCCGCTCATCGATGATGCCGGCCTGAAGCGCCAGCAGCCCGAGGATGATCTCCATGGCGCCGCGGGCGTTCATGCCGAAGCCGATCGCGGTCGCCTCGGCGCGGCTGAAGCCGGCCCACCAGGCCGAAAGCGTGCAACCGGCGAACTTACTGACGATCGCCAGCGTCAGCACCAGCCCCACCAGCCCAGGATCGAAGTGCTGAACGAAATCCGAGCGCAGGCCGATGCCCACGAAGAACAGCGGTGCGAAGATGAACGAGACGAACTGCTCGATGCCGCGGCGGGTGCGCTGGTGCAGGTGCGCGGAGTCGCCCAGCGCGACACCCATCAGAAACGCACCGAAGGCGGCGTGCGCGCCGAGCCATTCGGTCAATGCGGCGGCCAACAGCGCCAGCGAAACAGCAAACGCCAGCACGCCGCCGGGCCAGCTCGCGTGCGCCTGGACCCATGCCAGAGCGCGATTCAGCAGCCAGCGGCCGAGCGACAGCATGAAAGCCGCGAAGCCCAGCGTGCTCAGCGCGGTGAATCCGGGACCGACGCGCTCGCTGTCGGTGCCGTGCATGAGCGCCAGCACGACCGCAAACACCATCCAACCGACCAGGTCGCTGAACATCGCCGCCGCCACGATGACTACGCCCAGGTCGCTGCGCAGCAGCTTGAGGTCGATGAGTATGCGGGCGATGACCGGCAACGCGGAGATCGCCAGGGCGGTGGCGATGAACAGCGCGAATGCGAAACGCGCGGCACCCGCGCTGGCACCTACGGCGGCGGGAAAGAGCCAGCCGGCGGCCAGACCGATCGCGAAAGGCACCGCCGTGCCGGCCAGCCCCACGATCGCCGCCGCCACGCCGCGCCGCCACAG
The DNA here is from genome assembly GCA_964403685.1 of uncultured Planctomycetales bacterium. Lineage (GTDB taxonomy): Bacteria > Planctomycetota > Phycisphaerae > UBA1845 > Fen-1342 > CAYOHG01. The sequence continues at coordinate 7,314 of CAYOHG010000087.1, read as the reverse complement.
CGCCGACAGGTCGATCTCCATCCCCGCGACCATCAGGAAGAGTGTGATCGACAGCGCGCGGATGCCTTGCATGGCGTCGCCAAGAAAGCCGTCCGATGGCAGCAGCCAGTGATAGGCGGCCGGCGCCAGCGCGCCGAACACGGTTGGTCCCAGCAGAATACCGGCGAGGATTTCGCCCAGCACCGCGGGCTGGCGGAACCGCTGCGCGATCTCGCCGCAGACGCGCGCCGCGGCCAGCAGAACCGCCGTCGCGAGCAGAAACTGGGCGATCTCGGCGTGCGTGTGCAAGCGCTGCTCCGCTTCGCGACGTGCCGGCGTTATGCGCCGGCGGGGATCCGCTCGAGTCCGCCCATGTAGGGGCGCAGCGCCGCCGGAACTCGCACGCTCCCATCGGCCTGCTGGTTCAGCTCCAGCAGCGGGATCAGAAAGCGCGGGGAGGCAACCACCGTGCTGTTCAGCGTATGGCACACCTGCGGGCGACCGGTCTCATCGCGATAGCGGATCCCCAGCCGACGGGCCTGAAAGTCGTGGTAGCGGCTAGCCGAGTGCGTCTCGCCGTAGCCGTTGCGACTCGGCATCCAGGTTTCGACGTCGAACTGCCGCACCTTGGACTGCCCCATGTCGCCGGTGCACACGTCGAGCACGCGATAGGGCATCTCCAGCGCGTTGAGCAGGTCTTCGGCGTTCTGAAGCAGGACCTGGTGCCAGCGGGCGGATTCGTCCGCGTCGGCGCGGCAGACAATCACCTGCTCCAGTTTCTCGAAGTAGTGAATGCGGTACAGACCGCGCGTGTCTTTTCCCGCGGCCCCGGCCTCGCGGCGGAAGCACCCGCTGCGCGCCAGATACAGCCGCGGCAAGCTCTCCAGCGCGAGAATCTCCTCGGCATGAAATCCCGTCACCGGAACCTCGGCCGTGCCGACCAGGCAGCGCTGATCGCGCTCGACCAGGTAGACCTCGTCGCGGTGCAGCGGGAAGAAGCCGGTGCCTTCCATCAGGTTCTCATTCACCAGCACGGGCACCATCAGCGGCGTGAAACGCAACTTGCGCGACGCGTCGACCGAATCGTCCCATTCGCGCGCCAGAATCAGGTCCCAGGCCAGGCGCAGCACGGCCTCATGCAGCATCGCCCCCGCGCCGCATAGCACGTAATTTCGCGCCCCGGCGATCTTGACCCCCCGTTCCAGGTCCACCAGCCCAAGCTGCTCGCCCAGCGCGATGTGGTCGCGCGGCTGGAAGTCGAACCGCGGCGGCGCTCCCACCCGGCGGACTTCGACGTTCCCGTCCGCATCCGCGCCCACCGGAGCCTGCGGATCGGGCACCTGCGGCACGAGCAGCATCAGTTGCTTCAGCTCCGCGTCGACCGCGGCCCGGTCGTGCTCCAACTGCTTCAGCCGGTTCTTCACTTCGCCCAATTCGCGCGACAGCGCGGCGCGCTGCTCCGCGGGTGCCTTGGCGATCGCCTCGCCGGCGGCTTTCTGCTTGTGGCGCAGGTCGTTGAATTCGGTCTCCAGCCCGCGGCGGCGCTGGTCGACCGCCAGCAGCGCGTCGATGTCGACGCGCATGCCTTTGTCCCGCACGGCCTGCTTGACCAACTCGGGCTGCTCTCGGATCAGTTTCAGATCAATCATGTTCGGCTCGGCGTTGCGGGTTCGGCGCGCCCGGACGAGCGCGAACTTGCATTATACGGGTCCGCGGCCTGGAAAGGTCCGCTCCGCTGCCCGCTCAGCGAACCTCGCCATACCGGCGAAGCTCGTCACGCAGGGCCGCATCTACGCCGGGGGCTTCGATCAGCAACGCACCCGCCGGGAATAACTGGCGCAGCAGTCGCAGGCACTCGTCGGCGTCGAGTTCGTCGGCCAGATCCCAGGGGTTGTCGATCCCGCGAGCCAGCGCGTCGGCGACGGCGCGGGCGCCATCCATCTCGCAGAGCCGATTCAGCCGCGACCGCTGCAACGCCGCCTCCAGCGCATCCCGATCGGCCCACGATTGCAGCGCCTGCAACTTGTCGAGCGGTTCAATCCGAGGCTCCCGCGGCCAGTTCGCCGAGAACCACACGTCGGCCGCCAGTGTCACGCCGTCCGGCTCGATGCGGTAGCGCCAGGGAGTCGCGCTCGGGCGCCGGGCTAAACGGCTCGTGGGCCACGCGACCAAGTCCCCCGGCGCGGCCGGATCTCGGGCGCGCTGGCGCGCATAGGCACGGTCGGCGCACAGCAGTCCGGCTTCCAGCACCCTTGCGGTCTCCGCGGGTCGCGCCGCCGGCGGCAGTTGGAGGTTGAGCGCCAGGCGGGTTCCCGCCATCGGATCGATCTCCACGCGCACGCGCAGACGCGGACCCAGCCGCGAGCGATCCGATGCCGCGCCGTCCTTATCGACCCCCGACGGCGCGAAACCCGGCTCGTCGCCAAGCAAGGTCGCGAGGAGCGGTTCGAGCGACTGCGCCTGCACGTCGCCGACTACGATGATCTGCGGACCGGTCCGCGCAACACGTCCCGCGGTAGAAGCCCCGGGTTCCGCCGCCGGCGGCCATCCGGCGCGTAGCAGCCCGAGCGACCGTTCGATCAACTGGGGCGTCAGCTCAGGCGGGCCGCTGGCGACAACCGCTCCCTCGTCGTAAGCAAACTCGAGTCCGCGGTAGCTGGCCACGGCGTGCCACTCGTCGATGGCCGTCTGAACTCGCCCGCGGGCGGCGGCGCGCTGCGCGACGTTCTCCTCGCCGGGATTTGCGTCGACCCGCAGCACCACCAGCGGCGCGCCGGGCAGCGGACAGAGAATGACGCGGGCACCGCCGACGGTCCACTGGATCACGCCGGGCGCCGAGGCGGGACTCGTCACTGTCAGCGTTGGGCGATCCCAGGGCGCAGACGATCCACGCCCCGCGCGAACCGCCCCGAACCTTCCAAACGCTTCATCGCGTCCCGGCAGGCGGCTGACCGAGCGGCTGGACAGCAGCTCGATGGCCGCGCGGCGCACCGCGGCGACCGGCATGTGCCCATAGCGCGCCAGATCGAAATCCGCCAGCAGCAGATTCCCATCGATCATCTCGCGACGCGCCAGGTGCAGCGCGTAGTCATGAAAGCGCGCCACCCGACTGCGCGCGGCGCGCTCGGCCGTTCGCACCGCGCGCGTGTGAGCCGGCAAGTTAGCCGGTTCGGCGGCCATGCGCTCTAGCCCGGCTCGTACGAGCCGTTCGAGGGATTCAACCCGGCCCGGCTCCCACTCGACGCTCGCGACCGGCGGGCCGGACGGAGACACCAGCGGCTGGATCGTCAGTCGCGCCGCGGCCAGATCCCGGCAGGGGTCGAAATGCCAGCGCGACGCCAGCCCCGCCGCGCGCAGCTCAGCAGCCAGCTCGCCAGTCGCCGGGTCAAACAAACGCTCGAAAAGAACCTCCGTCGCCGCGAACTCAGCCCAGGCGCCCGGTGGAATCAGCCAGCCCAGCTCGAGTACGGGCATGTACGGACCCGTCGGCGGCACGAGCCGAATGTGCTCCTCCGGCGGCGGATCGCGAAACGCGTTCGGCGGGCGCGGCGGCGAGGGCTGCCCGGCAAACAGCGCTGTCGCCAGGTCGAGCGCGCGCGGTGTGACAACATCACCGATGATGAACAACGTGCTGTTCGCGGGAGCAAAGTGACTGCGCGCGAACTCCAGCGCGGCATCGTGCGAAGAGCTGGCAGCGCCCTTTGCGGAAGCCGGAGCGGTCGCCGCCGCTGGCGGCGCGGGGCGGACCAGGTGCCACAGAAGCGGATCGAATCGCGCGAGGCTGAAATCCGTGAACCGCGGCGTCGCGGGATCGCGATGAACCCGCAGTGTCTTCAAGGCGTTCTCGAGATCAAGCCGCGCCGCGATCGCGGTCAGCGCGGGCTCCAGGTGTTGTGAAGGAACGACCGTGGCCACCCGGCTGGTGTCGCTGGCGATCTCAGTCTCGATGTTCCGGTCCAGCCGCTGATCGGTGCCGGGATCCACAAGGTTTCCAGCCAGCCATTCGAGTACGTCGTGGCAGACGCCGCCCGCTTCCGGCGGCTCGTCGCGCCAGCCGGCCGCGTACCACAGTTGAATGCTGACCAGTGGTAGCGTGTGGTCCTCGACGACAACGACGCGCATGCCGTTGGACAGTTCGTGAGAGCGCGTGCGGTGCTCAAGTCCGTCCGCAGCCACCTGAGCGAGCACGGCGAGCAGGATGGTCAGTGGCACCGCGATTCCCGCCTGCCGGTTGGGGACGTCAACATCGTGGGATGGCGCCGCGCGCCCGCGACGGCCCCGCCGCGGAGTCGTATGCTATGCGGATTGCAGCCGCGCCGCGGCGGCGCACCGAGCGTGAGCCGCCCCGGCCAGGCGACGCGCGGCCAGCCCAGCGGGACCGCGCCAGGCTTGCAATCGCGGGCTGGCGGGCGGGTAGAAGAAGTAAGGCGGGGCTGCGCCCTGGCGTGGCCAGCGCTGCGTAACACTGGCTTCTGCAAGAGGTTGACGTAATGCCAGTCGGCGATGCACTGGTTGCCAAGGGCTTGATTACGCCGGAACAGCTCGCCCAGGCGGCTGCCAGCGCCAACGGCGAGCGAATCGATCAGGCCCTGGTTCGCAGCGGTCTGGTTTCCGAGCGCGACATGCTCGGGGTCTACAGCGATTACTTCGCGATGCCGGTCGTTCAACTCGCCGAAGGCGACATCGACCCGACGGTTGTGCAGCTTGTACCCAGCGCCTACGTGCACAAGTACAACGTCGTACCGGTCTGCCGCTCGGGCAAGGTCATCCGCGTCGCGACGTCCGATCCGTACGACATTTACGCCCTGGACGTGCTGCGCGCCCAGATCGAGCTGCCGGTCGAGCCGGTGCTGGCCACTTCCGCCGAGATTCACAAGATGATCCGCGCCTTCTACGGCGTGGGCGGCAACGTCATCCAGCAGATGGTGGCGGAAGCAGGCGAGCTGGAGGTGCTCGACGAGCGCGAAGTCGATTCCAGCGACCTTGACGTGCAGATGGCCCAGGAGGCCTCGGTCGTCAAACTGGTGAACGAGATCCTGCTTGAGGCGATCGACCAGCGCTCCAGCGACATTCACTTCGAGCCGTTCGAGCACGACTTTCAGGTGCGCTACCGCGTCGACGGCATGCTGCACTACGCCAACGTGCCGGCCGAGATCCGCCGCTTTCGCAACGCGGTCGTCAGCCGCATCAAGATCCTCTGCGGTATGAACATCGCGGAAAAGCGGCTGCCGCAGGACGGCGGCTTCAAGATCAAGTGCCACGGCCGCGAGATCGACCTGCGCGTGAGCGTGATCCCGATGGCCTTCGGCGAAGGCGTCGTGCTGCGCATCCTGGACAAGTCGTCCATTCGGCTTTCGCTGCCGGACCTCGGGATGTCGGCGGACGTCGCCACGCCGTTTCGCGAGATCATCGACCGTCCGCACGGTATTGTCCTGGTGACCGGGCCGACCGGCTCGGGCAAGACGACCACGCTGTACGCGGCGCTGAACACGATCGTCAGCCCGGAGCTGAAGATCCTGACGATCGAGGATCCGATCGAGTATTACCTGGAAGGCATCAACCAGGTTCAGGTGCTGCCCAAGGTCGGGCTGGACTTCGCCCGCGCCATGCGCTCCTTCCTGCGACACGACCCGGACGTCATTCTCGTCGGCGAAATACGTGACAAGGAGACCGCCGAGACCGCGATCAATGCGTCGCTGACCGGCCACCTGGTCTTCAGCACGCTGCACACCAACGACGCCGTCAGCGCCACCACGCGTCTGCTGGACATGGGGGTCGAGCCGTTCCTGATTTCCAGCTCGCTGGAGGCCGTGCTGGCGCAGCGGCTGGTGCGCACCGTCTGCAAGAGCTGTCGCGAGCAATATGTGCCCGAAAACCCGGATGCGCTGCCGCGCGACTTCGCCTACCAGCCTGGTCAAAAGCTCTGGCGCGGCCGCGGCTGCCGCGAATGCCGCAACACGGGCTATGCCGGCCGGCAGGGCGTCTTCGAGCTGATGACGCTGAACGACGAGCTGCGCGAGATGATCGTGCAGCGGAAATCGGCGGCGCAACTGCTGCCGGCGGCGCGGCGCGGTGGGCTTTGCCTGCTGCGCGAGGACGGCTGGCGGCTGGTGCGTGAAGGCCGCACGACGCCTGAAGAAGTCCTGCGGGCCACGAAGGTCTGACGCGGCACGCTGGTCAGTCGGCCCCCCTGCCTCTATGCTCTGTCCGTCGCCGCGCGGGGCCGGGGCGCGCCGCCTGCGGGTCGGCGACGGCGGCGGGCGACCATCCCCCAGCACCGGCGGTAGACCTGCATGACCTTGCTTCTCTGGCTCGCGTTTCTGGGCATGATCCTGACGCTGCTGGCGCTGGACCTGGGCGTCTTTCATCGCCGGGCGCGGGCTGTCAGCGTCGGCAGCGCGCTGCGCTGGACGCTGACGTGGGTCAGCGTGGCATTGCTGTTCAACGTCGGGGTCTACTACCTGTACGAATACAAGCTGCTGGGCAGCGGGCTGATTCCCGGCCACGAACTGAGCGGCAAGCAGGCCGCGCTGCAGTTCCTGGCCGGCTACCTGGTGGAATACTCGCTGAGCGTCGACAACCTCTTCGTCATCGCGGTCATCTTCGCCTACTTCAGCGTTCCGCGCGAGTATCAGCACCGGGTCCTGTTCTGGGGCATTCTGGGCGCGATCGTGATGCGCGGCGTGATGATCCTGGCCGGCACGGCGCTGATTCACCGCTTCGAGTGGGTCATCTACGTGTTCGGCGCCCTGCTGATCATCACCGCGGTGCGCATGCTCTTCGCCGGCGACGGCCAGATCGACCCGGATCGCAACCCGTTCGTGCGGCTGGCCCGCCGGATGTACCCGGTCACGCCCGGCTACGTGCAGGAGCGTTTCTTTACGCGGATGAACGGCCGCCGCGCGATTACGCCGCTGTTTTTGGTGCTGCTGCTGGTCGAGAGCACGGACGTGCTGTTCGCGATCGACTCGATCCCGGCGATCTTCGCGATTACCTACGACCCGTTCATCGTGTTCTCGTCGAACGTCTTTGCGATCCTGGGATTGCGTTCGCTGTATTTCGCCCTGGCCGGCGCGATGGGAATGTTCGAGTATCTGAAGTACAGCCTGGTGTGCGTGCTGGCGTTCGTCGGCGTGAAAATGCTCCTGTCGCACCACTTCCCGATACCGATCGAGGTTTCGCTGGGGGTGATCGCGCTGCTGCTGGCCGCGGGCGTGGTGGGTTCGCTTTGGCTGGGCCGACGCGCGCACAGGCCGACGCGGCCGCCAGGCGCCGGCCAACAAGGTCTGGAGACTCAGCGGCCATGAACCCGGCGCGGCCGCCGGTCAACAGGTG
>CAYOHG010000086.1:5166-9492 GCA_964403685.1 uncultured Planctomycetales bacterium | reverse complement strand
TCGCCACGATTCCTGACGACAAAACAGCCTTGACACGGCGTACTACATGGGAGCCGGGATGTCGGCCGAGTCCGGCGTGCCGACGTTTCGAGATGCGCAAACCGGGCTCTGGTCGCGTTTCAAGCCGGAGGAACTCGCGACCCCCGGCGCCTTCGCGCGCGATCCGCGGCACGTCTGGGCGTGGTATCGCCAGCGGCGCGCCGCGCTGAAGCTGCTCGAGCCGCACGCCGGGCATCGGGTGCTGGCCGAGTGGGAGCGCCGGTTGCCGCGGATGGTTGTCATTACGCAGAACGTGGACGGCCTGCACCACCGCGCGGGCTCGCGGAACGTGATCGAGCTGCACGGCCGGCTCGACGTGGCGCGCTGCACGGCCTGCCCGTACGAAATCGCGGGACTGGACGACCTGGGTGAGGATCCGCACTGTCCGCTCTGCCGGCAGTGGCTGCGGCCCGGCGTTGTCTGGTTCGGTGAGTTCCTGCCGTCCGCCGCGCTGCACGCCGCTCAGCAGGCGGCGCTGGAATGCGATGTCTTCCTGGTGATCGGAACGAGCGGCGTGGTGCAGCCTGCCGCGGGACTGGCGGAGTACGCCGCCGGCCGCGAGGCGTGCGTCATCGAAATCAACCCCGAGCGCACGCCGCTCTCGCATCTGGCGGACGTCTGCGTGCGAGGCGGCTGCGGCGAAGTGTTGACGGCGATCGACGGATGGCGATCGGGAAACGACCCATAGCGACGCGCGATTCCTCGACGGGTGCCGGCGTTCTTACGGTTCGTTTCGATCGGCGCACACCGCTGCCGCGTCCTGCGCGCCGGGAAAACAGGAAACCGGTCCCGCGCGTGGGCGCGAGACCGGTTTAAATTGCAGTCGTGCTAGAACAACCGCGGCTTACGCCAGGCGGCGCTTCGCCCAGCCCAGCAGACTCAGGCCCAGTCCGCCCAGGGCGAACGCGGCCGGGGCCGGAACCACGAACAACTGGTCCTGACCGTTGTTTCCGGCCAGGTCAACCAGGTTCATGATGCGGACGTTGCCGATCGCGTCGGTGCCCCAGGCGTTGGCAACGTTCGCGCCGGCGGCGATCACGAACGGGTTGTTCGCAATCGGCGCGCCATAGTCAGCCGTGCTCTCGCCCATGAAGTGCCACAGGGCGTACTGCAGGTCGCGGGCGCTGGACTGGCGCTGCGCCTGCGAGCCGGCGTAGTTGTAGCCCGCCAGCGAACCGGCCCGGAAGCTGTCATACAGCCAGGCGGCGCCGTTGGTCAGGACGTGGTGCGTGTTCACCGTCTCGGTGTTCAACTGCACCTGGTAGGTCGTGCCCGGATAGAAGTACTCGTTGCGCTCCACGCAGAACGTCTGGAACGCCGCGGCGCCCGGCAGCAGGCCGGCCGAACCGCCGAGCTGCGACGTCGCCGTGAATTCACCGCCGACACCCGAGCCGTACGCGCTCAGGTCCATGCGAATGCGATAGTCGAAGCCCGCCATCGCGGTGGAAGCGGTAAGCGCCAGGAACGCGATCGAAGCCAGAATCATCTTTTTCATGTGACTGTTCCTCATCGGATCGGCCAGCCGCCATCGTGCGGCCGGCTGCGAGACCCATTGAAACCAATGCCCCTTGAAACCAACGATGCAGCACGCAGAGCTAGCGCGGCTGCGGGGGGCCGCGGGTCCCGTTGATCAAACGGAATGAAGTGATGGCCGGCATGAACACCGGTTCGAGCGGATGCGCCGGAATCGAAACCGGCGCGAGCGGGCTGACCTCTGAAGGCAGAAGCGCGATACTTGCGATCGAAGCATCAATCGGCGTTCGGTTGCCAACCTGCCGGGCTGGGCCGTCGTGATACCAGCCACATTCGAATCCCAGATGGCACCGGCGGGCGGCGCGGCCGAGCTGAGTCGCTCCAAGCCCCAGCAATCCGGAAAGTGCCATCGCCAGGCTGCTCGCGCCGGATGGCGCGTGCGATCGGGAGTCGGCGATCGGCGGTGCTGCGTCCAGCAGCTTCGCGGCCGCCCGGAATGGTGCGTTCAGTCGCAACTCGACCGCGAGATCGAGGTTGATTCCGAAGCTCACCTCGGAGTAGGTGGGGTCGGACGTCGAACAGGTCGCTAGCGGCGTTCGCGGCGGCGCGGATTGCTCGGCGATGCCTCCGTGCGCGCACGAAGCGAGCGCACAAAGGCATCCGACAACAAGATTGTGCCCCCGGCAGGACGACAAAGCGGAAATCCCCCCGAACCCAACCATTGGATCATAAACCGCGCCCGGCAGCCAAGTCAATCACCGGATCGGAATCGGTTCCGGATTCCGCCACCGGCTCGTACTTTGGCAACATAAAATGGGTACCGGACAATTGTTATCGCCCGGTACCCATTCGTTCAGACAGACGTCGCTCGAGCAACCGTTAGGCCAGCGCGCGGCGGCGCAGCAGCGTGCCCAGGCCCAGGGCGCCCAAGGCCAGCGCGGCCGGAGCTGGGATGATCACCAGGATGTCCTGGCGAGCGCCGCTCAGGTTGCCGGCAGCATCGCGGTTCTTCCACAGGTTCAGAACGGCGACACCCTGAAGGCCGGCGCCGGGGTGAGCCAGCAGCCAGGCATCCGCGTCAGCGATCAGCGCCAGGGCGGCGGGATCGGCGGTTGCGCCCTCTTCCTCAATCTGCCAGATGGCGAGCTGAAGCGCATCGGCGTCGGCGTCCGAAGCGACGGTCGGGCCGTACGTGCGGAACAGGTACGCCGAGCGCGGATCGAGCGGATCGGGACTGCCGCCGCCCAAGCCGCCCATCACCGCCGAGTCGTTCACTTCGACAAAGAACTCGACGTTGTTGCCGATGCTCTCGTTCTCTTCCAGGCAGAACGAGCGGAAGACGTCGCCGACGTTGTAGTTGGCGAAGCCTTCAAGGACGGTGACGATGAACTCGCCGCCGTCGGTGGTGCCGAAGCTATTGGTGTTGACCCGAATCTGACCGGCCAGCGCCGGGGCCGCCCCCGCGGCCAGGAGCGTCAGCACGACGCTTGAAATGAGCTTCTTCATGATGCGATTCCTCCAGTGCCCCTCAAAATCGCAAGACTCGCGATCCATTCACGAAACTGGGTTGCTATTCGGCCGAAATTCGAAGCGATCAAGCGAAGCGGGGGGCGAGCGGGGGACCGCGCGGTTGCGCGTGCCAGCAACGAGTGCCGGCGCGCAGCCTCTCGGAAAGCCCAGGCAGGTTGAAGCCGCCGGCCGGAGCGACAACTCCGGCGTCGGGTACGAAAAGGGCAGCGACCGGGCCGTAGCCGCGATCCAGCACGCGCGGCGCGCCCAGCGGTGAAGCGTGGTATTCGGCGATGAGATGGCCTGCCGGTGTGCCGCTTCCGCGCCAGGCGAGTCGCGACAGGTTCGCGGCTCCCAGTCCGAACAACCCCAGCAGCGCAAGCTGGAAGCTGGTTGGCGGGGCCGGAATCGCAAGTTGCGGCGCGCGATCCGGGACGCTCGCGGCGAGGTCGCGGCGTTCATCCAGGCAGAGCGCCGGCGTGGTTTCCCACGGGCCCAACGTCACGCGCGGGGCCGCGTCCGCCAGCGCCAGTGCCGGCAGCACGGCGCCGCCGGCGGCGCCCGCGGGATGCCGCGGCGCGTCCGCATTCATCGCGGCGCGTGTCGGGCCAGCTTCGGCGCGCGACACCGCCAGCGCCGGACAAAGCGCGAGCGCAACAAGCAGCGGGATAGTTCGCCGCAGGTGAAGCACGTGGAGCGCCCCCCAAAGCACTCACTAGACGATGGATGTTATCACGACAAGCTGGGTTGAATCAAGCAGTTTTCAAGCCAAGCCCTTCCGATCCTCAACCCTGGTTCGCACACTCCCGCAACGTAGTCTTGACATTATCAGACGATCGCGGAGGCCTGGACGGAATTCCCACGCGCGTCCCCTTGAACAACCGAGCGGCGGTTGCTCCCCCGATCGCTTGCTTCGCACACTATCCTGTGGACGGAGCCGGTGGCGCGGTCTTGTTCAGCCGACGGCGTAGCGCTGTCGCTTCTGGACGCGATTGCTCCGCAGAACTGGGGAAGGAGAGAAGCGTGGGTCGTGCCGTCACGTCCTGGCCGCGTGGACTCTGCGCGCTAACCCGAGCGCGCCTTCGGCGTACATGCCTCGGGGTCGCGGTATGCGTATTCGGGCTCGGCCTCAACCTCGCCGGCTGCCCCGCCTCGAGTGACTTGAGTGACCAATACGACAATGGCCCGGCCGGCGGCAGCATCGTCGACGGCAGCGACGACAGCGATGCTGGTGGCGGCACCAATCCGGGAATCGTGCTCGGCGACGTCGCCGAAGCCCCCTCGAACGGCTCAGGCACATCCGCG
>CAYOHG010000086.1:0-5156 GCA_964403685.1 uncultured Planctomycetales bacterium | reverse complement strand
TGCGGTTCGACCTGATGGTCGCCGCGCCCTGGCGGCTCAGGCACGTCCGCGGCGACCGTGATTGCCGGCGGCGCTCAGGTCGCGGTCGTCTCCGGAGACTCGTGCGAAATCCAACTATCGGGCCAGTCCGGCGGCGACGACACGCTCAGTTTCGAAATCACCACGCCGCCGAGTTTCGGCACGCTCAGCGCCGTTGCGATGCTGGATGAAAACACAGCCCGCGTGGTGTACACGCCCCAGCGGGAATTCTCGGGCGCCGACCAGTTCGGGTACGTCGCCATCAGTGGTCTGGACCGTTCGCCGGCCGCAACCGTCGCGGTGGTGGTTTACCCGCAGGTGCTTTTCGACATCGAGGTCATCGCGGAGTCGCCGCAATTGACGATCAGGGCCTGGGCCTTTACGAACGATCGCGCCGGCCTGCCCGACGGCACCTACCGTTGGCAGTTCGACGACGTTGAGGAAAGCGGCCCGATGGCCACGCATGCGACGCGCGAACACTCATTCAGCAGTGCCGGCACGCACGTTATTTCGCTTACGCTCATGCTCAGCGGGCTGGCCGCGCCGGTGAGCTGCTCGCGCGGAATCGAAGGCGGACCCAAAACCGCCGACGTCTCCAGCGGGCAGGACGACGGCAGCGGCGGCACGTCGGCACAAACCGTGCTGATCGCGGGTCGTATCACGGACGAGCTTTCCGCGGGCGTCTCTGGTGTCACGCTGCTGTCCAGCGACGGGCGCAGCGCCTCGACGAACGCGTCCGGCGATTACGCGCTGGCTGTGCCGCAGGGCTGGAGCGGAGCGATCACGCCGACGATGACCGGCCGCACGTTTTCGCCCGGCGTCCGCTCCTATTCCGACCTCGCCGCCAACATCAGCGGGCAGGACTACACGCTCAACAGCCTGACCGGCGACGGGCTGCTGCTGGTCAGCCCCGCCACCGACTTCAACGTCGCCGGGACCGTCGGCGGACCGTTCGAATCCAACGCCAAGACGTACACGCTGATTAACGCGGGCTCGGGGTTGCTCGACTGGACCATCTCCAAGTCGGCGAGCTGGCTGAGCCTGTCGACCAGCTCGGGTTCGCTGGCGCCCGGCGGAACCGCCGCCGTCGTCGTTTCACTCAACACGAACGCCAACACGCTCGTGGTTGGGGCATACGTCGACACGCTCGCGTTCCGCAACCTGACCAATGCGTCCGGCGACACCGATCTGGGCGTCACGCTGACCGTCAACGCTTCGCCGGGGCCCGAGCTGGTGCTCGACGTTCCCGAGCCTTCGGCGCCGCGGCAGGCGCCCGCGCCGGTCTTCGCCGCGCTCGACTTCGAAGCATCAAGCACTGACGACGGATCAACCTGGGATCAGTGCCAGGTGTTCTGGACGATCAGCCGCGCCGGCGGGCTCGATTCGTGGCCGGCCAAGTACCGCTACGTCACCGATCCGCGCCCGGGACACTCGGCCACGCCGCGCGACCTGAGCTTTGAGGGCCGCGGCTTCAATATGGCCTGGGTGCTGAGCGAAGGCACCTGGACGATCCAGTGCACCGTCACGAACCCGCTGGGCGAGCAGACGACCGTCAGCTCGTCCCCGATCGTCGTGGCGGCCAACACGCGCACCAAGCGCTACATCAACAGCGCAACGGGTACGGACGATACGACAAGCGGAAACTCCGCCGGAGCGCCATATCGTTCACTGGCCTACGCGCTTAGCCGGCATGGGTCGTCGAACAACTTCGAGTACGTGCTGGCGGGCAACCACGTTGAGACGTTGAGCACCCTCGGCGCAATCGAAACCGGCGCCGTCGCCAACGCTTACATTCGTTGGGATGGAAGCGGGACGCGGCCGGCGATGCTCTGCGCCAACGCCGACGCCACCACGCGCGTCGGTCGCCTGGCGGCCGGCTCGACCGGCCAGGTCTGGGAAGGCCTGACTTTTGTGCCGGGGGCCGCCTCCGCTTCCGGCGCCGCCATTGAGCTGCGCGGCGCACACATGGCGTTGATCGACTGCCACAGCACCGGCAGCGAACCGGGGAACCGCTTCAGCGATTTCGTTCGTCCGGCCGGCAACGGCGGGCCGCTGCTGGTGCTGGGCTGCACGTCCACGCTGACGCGCGCCTACAGCATGTCCTGGGCCTCCGGCGGTACGTACGAGCAGGGCGTTGTGATAGGCTGTCAGTTCGGCCCCAGCGTGGATGAATCCGTCATTCGCAACACCGCACCAACCTACATGCTGAACGTGCTGTTCAACACGCTCGTTCAGGACACGGTCAAATCCACCTTGCGCTTCACGCAGGGCGACTACTGCCACGCCTTCGGCAATGTTCTGGCTGACGGCGACCTCTGGCTGGGAAACCCCGCCGACAACCTCACCCTGTCGCAGGCCCGCATCGAGGCGAACTACCTCACCGGCGACAGCTCGGTTGGCGGCAACATCTCGGTCGAGCGCGACGTCGATCATGTGACCATCTGCAACAACATCATCGAGCCGATCGGGACCGACGCGATCCGCATCCAGTCCAACCCGACTGAGCCGGTGACCAACCTGCGAATCTACTGCAACACCATCCAGCTCGAACCCGCCACGCTGGCCATCTTCATCGGCACGAAGTCCACCGCCGCGATGACCGGCAGCGTGCGCGGCAATCTGATTGTCGCGTCGCCGGCGACGGCGCTCTACCAGACGGACGTGTTCGTGGACAGCTTCACCTTCGCCGACAACGTCTGGACGCCGAATGCGAGCACCGATTCGCTCTACTTCGCGCGCTATGACGGGGCCGGGCTGTCCTTCGCCCAATGGCTGGCCAAGGGGTTCACGACCGACGAGCAGGAGGCCGCGACCAGTCTGGACGGCGACTACGAGCCGGCGACTCCGGTCGCAAGGCCCACGCCGCCGGGCGTGTTTGATGACTACTACGGTAACGTTCGCGGCGCCACCAGCGCGGCCGGCGCCGTCAACTGAGCACCGGGCAGATGGGAGCGCCACCCTTGCGCGGTCCTGGCCCGATCATGACCGTTGCGGGGCTGCGGCTGGTCGCCGGCATCGCGAGTTGGATCCTGCCGAAGTTGGTTCTTGTCGAGCTCCGCTCCTATAATCCCGGCCGTAGTCGCATCCCGGCTGGGCAGCGCTGCGGCGGCCGCCCGGGCCGGGCGCGACCGGGCCCGTCTTCGAATGGAGCTGGGGTTCCATGGCAGACAGCAGCGGCGAGCTTCGTCACATAGCCTGGCGTGACGCGTTTCCGGTCGTGCGCCTGTTCGGGGCCTTCTCCCACGCGCTGTGGTTTGCGCCCATGGCGCTGGCCTGGTGCGCCGTCATCGCGCTCTATCTGCTGGGGCGCCTGGGTGACGGCGTGTGGAACGCCGCCGGCGGTGCCGTCGCGGTCGTTCCCGCCAGCGGATTTTCGAGCGAGGTCGAGGCGTACGCGCTGCTTGATCGCGCCGAGTTCGAAGCCTATTTGCGCGAAGCCTCAGCCCAGGACTCGGACGCCAGCGATCCCGCAACCTTGAACGTCAGCCCGCTCGAGCAGGCACTGGCGGAAATCTCGCCGACGACCGAGCCGGCCGACGCCGCGGCAGCGAGCGTCATACGCTCCCCGGCCCTCGCCCGCGCCGCGGAGATCCAGACGCAACGCCGCGCGACCCGCGCGACCGGCCCGTTCGCCGCACTGCTGCACCACGGCACGCGCAGCCTGGCCATCTGCGCCCAGGCGGCGGTCTGCCTGCGCTTCGGATTCGGCGACCCGCTCGCCGGCGAGCCGGGCCTGCTGGACGGACTTTCGGCCATGCTCAGCGGGCTGGCCTGGTTCGTGACACAGCGGCCGGTGTTTGCGGTCCTGTACCTGCTGGCGGCCTTCGCCATCGTCAGCTTTTTCGGCGGCGGCATCGCCCGTTGCGCCGCCGTTCAGTCCGCGCGTGAGGAAGACCTGGGCTACTTTGAAGCGCTCGGATTTGCGCGCGAGAAGCTCGGCGGGCTGATCGGCGGCCCGCTGATGACGTTCGGGCTGGCGGTCCTGCTTTCGCTCGGGCTGATTTTCGGCGCGGCCCTTCTCGGCGGCATCGGCGGATTGCTGGAGTGGATTCCGGGCGGTTCCTTTGTGTTCGGCTGGGTGGATGAGCTGCTGGCGGCGTTTTTCTTTCCGCTGGCGCTGCTGATGAGCATCGGCGTGGCGCTGCTGGCGGTGTGCGCGCTGTTCGGCACGCACCTGACCTGGGCGACGATCGCGGTGGAAGGATCGGACGGATTCGACGCGTTCCAGCATGCCGCCAGCTACGTGGGTCAGCGCTTCGGCCGGCTGCTGGGCTACATCGTCGTGAGTCTCGTGCACGGGGCGCTCTGCTTCGTGATCCTGCGCGGCGTCGTGCTGCTGACATTCAAATTCACGCACTACTGTCTGGGAGCCGGGCTGGGCTTTTTCGGCGCGCGTGGCGCGAATGAAGCCGCGTACTTCCCCAAGCTCGACGCCGCGTGGCACATGCCCGCCTGGGCGGATCTGCCCTGGCTTCCGAGCCTGCACGCGGCTCCGCTGTGGGGCTGGTTCGGTTTGGGCCCGCTCAGCGGGAGCGAATGGGTGCTGATGATCGTGAGCATGCTGTGGGTGTTCGCCCTGGTCGGCGTGCTGGCCGGCTTCCTGCTCAGCTACCTGCTGCATGCTTCCGTGCAGATGTATTTCCTGCTGCGGCGCGATATCGATGCGGTCGATTATTCCGAAATCTTCTACGAAGAGCTCGATGACGCGCTGAGCGCGCCGGCCCCGGCTGCGCCGGCCTCCGAGAGCGGCCCCGGCCCGGGTGGAACGCCCCTCCCGGTCGTCGGCCCCTGAGATGCGCATCGATTTGCGGACCCGAAGTTGACCTCGCCCAACGGCCGCGAATAATTGGCGGGGGGAGATTCTCATGTCCATTCGCTCGTCGCGCTTCCGCCCGGTGCGGTCCGCCGCTGGATTGTCGATCCTGTTGATTGCCGCTTCGACGTTCGCCCAGACGGCTGCGCCCTCCACGGGAGCGCTTCAGCCCGTCGGCCAGGCGCCCGCAACAGCGCCCGTCGGGCCGACTTCGGCGCCCGCCGCGGGCGAACAGCCAATCCTCTTTCGCGTCATCGAGGTGCACGGCGACGTGCTCTACGGCCCCGCCGACGGCGAGGCCAAGACGCCCTGCAAGCTCGACGAC
>CAYOHG010000085.1:0-9534 GCA_964403685.1 uncultured Planctomycetales bacterium | reverse complement strand
CTGGTTGCTCGCGAAGAACACGACCGCGTTGCCGACGTGATAGCCGTAGACGCGCGCCTTGAGCAGGTTGCGCTTCCGGTAGTACTCGGGCAGCTCGTCCAGCGACATGCCGCGCGACTTGGCCCGGTCCGGCCCGACGGTCTGCCACAACCCCGACGGCACGCTCCTGTCGCCGAAGACGGCGTCGGGCGTGATCATGTTCACGCGGATGTTGTGCGGCGCGCACTCGATCGCGGCGATGCGGCCGAGCTGGTGGCCGGCGGCCTTGCTGGCGCTGTAGGCGCCGAAATCCTTGCCCGGCCCGAGCACGTTCTTGCTGCTGCATACCACCACGTGGCCGCCCAGTCCCTGGCGCTTCAGCAGCCGAATGCCCTCGCGCATGAAGAGCATGTAGCCGACCACGTTGACGCTCATGACGCGCTGGAAATCGGCCAGGGTCAACTCGTCGAGCGGCGCCACGTGCGCGATGCCCGCGTTCGGCACGACGACATCGACCCCGCCGAAGCGCCGGCAAGCCTCATCAAAGCCCGCCCGCACGCTTTCTTCGCGAGTGACATCCATCTCCAGCCAGGCAGCGCTGCCGGCGCCGCAGGCAGCCTCGATGCGTTCGACGATCGCGGGCAGCCGGTCGGTGATCAGGTCCGTCAACACGACGTGCGCTCCGGCCCGGGCGCAGGTTTCGGCGATCGCCGCCCCGATCGCCCCGCCGGCGCCGCTGATAATCACGACCTTGCGCTCCAGCGGGCTGCCGTTGTGCCGGCCGAGCTTGGCCTGTTGCAAACCGCGATATTCCATCACGTACAGGTGCTCGTCGGAGAGCGCCGTGTACCGCTCGACCCAGTTCGCCCGCGTCTTGGTGTGCAGCGCGTGCTCGGTAATGTCCGCCGCAATGCGCGCGTCGCGCTTGGTGCGGCCCCAGCAGAAGGCCCCGGCCCCCGGCAGCAGGATCACCCGTGGAGAGGCATCCACGCCGTCCACGTTGCCGCCGTGACGTTCCACGTACGCGCGGTACTCGCCGCGATAGCCCTCGACGGCGGCGGTGAATTGATCGCGCAGCGCGCCGGTGTCGTTCCAGCGTGGCTCCTCGACGAAGAGCGGCTGCGCCTTCGTGCGAATCAGGTGATCGGTGGTGAGCGGGCCGGTGCGGGCCAGGGCCGCCGCGCCGTCGCTGTTTACGAATTGGAGAATCTCGTCGGTCGCACGCCATTCGAGAATCGAGCGGACGTAGGGGTCGTCTTCGCTGCCGCCGGTGATCGCCAGCGCCTGCCGCAGCAGGGGCGCGGCCAGGGCGGCCAGTGCGGCGGGGCTGTCCGGGCCGCGGTATGAAACGGCGAGCCGTTGGCCCGCGACTCGCCGCTCGATGAACTCTTCGCACGCGCTCACCAACCGGATGTGACGCTCGTAACTCTCGCGCGCCGTGTCGCCATACGTAATCAGCCCGTGCTGAATCAGCACAATGCCCTCGACGCGCGGGTGGCGCTCGTAGAGATCGGCTACGGCTTTTGACAGTTCAAATCCGGGCGTGACGTATGGCAGGTAGGCCACCCGATCGCCAAGCGCTTCGCGGATCCACTTTTCGCCGTTCGGCTGGTTCGTCAACGCCAGCACGGCGTCGGCATGCGAGTGGTCCACGAACGTGTGCGGCAGGAACGCATGCACGAGCGTCTCGATCGACGGCGTCGGTGCCGACGCATCAAACAGATGCAGCCGGAACTGGTTCGCCATTACCTCGTCGTCCATCGCGTCAACAGCTCGCAGCCGCCGCAAACGTGCCAGGTCCAGCGCGGGCAGGCCGCGAGGCTCGATCGAGGCGAGGTCCCAACCCGAGCCTTTCACGCAGACGACCTCAACCGTCTCACCGAGAATGTCGCGCAGCGTTGACTTGACCGAAACGTTCCCGCCGCCGTGCAGCACGAGCGCGGGTTCCTGCCCGATCAGCCGGGCTGAATACACTCGCGCGGCGAGCACTGGCGGGCAGTCGCGGCCGCACCGGCCCGCCACCGCGGCCGCATCCCGGTCATTCCAGCGATCGTGCATGGCAGCTTGCCTCTTGTGACGCAGGCCGGAGGGCCGGGCGCGGCAGGGTTCCAGGCGGCCGGGCGCGGTCGACGGCTGCGCGGATTCTCATCGCTCAAGTGGTCGCTGGGCGCTCGGGGAAAGCGGCCTTGAACGGCGCCACCGTCACGGACCGGAAGACCCCGCCGGCCACGAACGGGTCGCGCGCGGCAGTGGCGCGGGCCTGTTCGAGACTCACGTCTTCGAAGACGATCACGGCGCCGATCGAGGCGTCATTCGAGTCGTTGCGAATGGGTCCGGCCATGAGAATGCGGCCGGCCTGGTCCAGCGTCCGGATATGGGCCACGTGCGCGTCGCGGTGCTGATCGCGACACTTCGCCCCTTCCGGCCCGTCGTGGGCGATCAGCACGAACAGCGGCATAAGGCACTCCGTGTGCTGCGGCCGTACTGGGCGGCGGCCAGGATCAACGTTTCTGCGACCCGATCAGGCTTTGCAGCAGATCCCAGGCTTGCGCGTCGGTGCGGCCTTCCTGCACAATCGAGCGCACCGCCCGGATCATCGCGACCGGCCACTGCGACTGGAAGATGTTCCGGCCCATGTCGACGCCCGACGCGCCCGACGAAACGGCGCTGTACGCCAGCTTCAACGCCTCACGCTCCTCGATCTTCTTACCGCCGGCGATCACCACCGGCACCGGGCAGCCGTTCACGACCTTCTCGAACCCATCGCAGTAATACGTCTTGACGATGTCCGCGCCCAGCTCGGCACAGATGCGGCAGGCCAGGCCCAGGTAGCGCGCGTCGCGCACCATTTCCTTGCCGACGGCGGTCACCGCCAGCACCGGCAGGCCGTACTTCGCGCCCTCGTCGCAGAGCTTGCCGAGGTTGGTGATGGTCTGCTTTTCGTTGGGCGAGCCCACGAAAACCGACATCGTGATCGCCGACGCGTTGAGCCGGATCGCATCTTCAATCGACGTGGTCAGGTCTTCGTTGGACAAGTCGTCCTTCAGCACGCTGGTGCCGCCGGAGACGCGCAGCACGATCGGGATGCGGGCGGCCACGTCGATGCAGTTGCGCAGCACGCCGCGCGTCAGCATCAGCGAGTCGGCGTAGGGCAAGAGGGGGGCGACGACCTCGCCGGGTCGCTCCAGGCCGGTGGTCGGACCCTGGAAGTACCCGTGGTCGACCGCCAGCATGACGCAACGCTTGGTATCCGGGCGGATCAGCCCCGCCATCCGGTTTCGGTAGCCCCAGTCCATGGCCCGCTCCTTTATTCGCCTGGCCGTTGGCGGCGAGGGTGCTTCCGGCCCCTCGCCTGCTTCGCCGCCGGGCAACCCGCCGCGGTTTCGAATTCAGAACGCCCGATCGAGAACGAGCCGATGGTAGCGACCCGCTCCGAGGCGGGTCAACTTGAGCCGCCGGCCGGGCGCATGTTCGCCTCGCCCTGTTTGTTCGTTCCCTTGTTCCCTATGTTCCGTTCCTCTCTCGATTTCCCGCGCTGCTCGAACCGTGAAACTCCGGTACCGTAGCATGGAGGCCTTGATCGAGCGTCGCATGGACCAACTGTCACCCGCGGCCACGGCTCCGGAACCAGTCGGCAGCGTACCGCCGACGCGGTTCGACTTTTTCCGCGCCTGGGCAACGCCGTGGTACGGCGTGGTGTGCCCGCGGCGCGCCGCAGCGAGCGCCATTGCCGCCAGCGCCGCCGCATTCGGCGCGCTTTGGCTTTTCCACGCCCTGCTGCTGGCGGTTGTCATCATTCTGCTGGCTCTCTGGAACGAGACCCGGCGGCTCACCTGGATCGTTCCGCCCTCCGTTGCAACGGCGCCGGCGGCATACGTCCCGCTCGTTGAGCACTACGAGCATGTCAGCCTGGGCGAGGTCTGGGCCGAATGGCACCGCGACGGACCGCTCGGCCCGGCCGAGATCATGCTGGTCGCCATCCCATTCGGCCTGCTGGCGGTCCAAGCGGTCGCCGCGCTCTTGAGCCTGGTTCAGACGCATCGCAGCGGTTCGCTCTGGCGCACGTTTCAGCGCGCTTTTCGTGCGGCGACGGCCTCGCTGGGTCTGACGCTGTCGCTGGTCGCGCTGTTGGGCGTGTTGATCGTGTCCGTGTCGAATGCTGACGGCCCTGTGTTGTTCCTGTCGCGGGCAACGCTGGAGATGCTGTCGGTGCTTCTGACTCTCGGCGCAATCGTGCTGCTGCTGTTTCATTTCGGGGCTGGCGAGCGGGCGGCCCATGACTCGATCGAGCCGCCGCTGCCGTTGCGCTGTGAGTCCTGCGGGTATGAACTGACGCTTCGCCAGACGGATGAACTCTGCCCGGAGTGCGCCGCGCTGGTCGGACGCTCGACGAACCCCAGCGCTCGTCCGGGCGTGCCGGAGGATGATCCCGCTCAACCCGCGCCGCGACTGGCGGGCTTCCTTCGACTCACGGGGGCCGTGCTGGGCTCGCCCGGCTTCTATCGCCAGCTTCGGCTGCGCAACGGCACGCAGCGTGCCGAACGCTTCGCCCTGCGAACGTGGATCGTCATGGCGATCGTCGGCTGGGTGTCCATTCAGGTGATCGCCGTCCTGAGCAAATTCATGCGCTTCGCGCGGTGGAACGAAGCGCTGCTGGTGCCGCCGATGATCGCGACGATGGTCACGCTGGTGTGTGTGCTGGTGCATCGCGCGATGGGAACGCTGGCCGGGCTGTACTGGACGCTCGCGGGCATCGTGCCGGATACGCGCTGGGCGGCGAAAATCATCGCCTATGAAAGCGCGTACATGTGGTTGCCGTGCCTGTGGGGCGGGCTGTTCCTCTGCGGCATGCTGTGGGACGAAGACTTCATCGCCGAGCTGGTCGGACGAGATCTGTCGTACCGCGTTTTCCGCATGCCCCCGGAGCCGCTGGTCTTAATGGCCGGCTGGGTCGTGCTGGGACTTATCTGGGTGCGGCGGCTGCTGCGGATCGGCCGACAGGTCCGCTGGAGCAACTTCTGAAGTACCCCGGTCGATCGAGCGGCACAACCCGGCGGCACGCGGATACCCCAGTGCCCTGCGGCGACGTATCATGCCGCGAATGGACATGGCTCAACCTGTTTCGCTCGGTCCCTACCGCGTCGGTCCCGGCCTGCCGCTGCTGCTGATCGCCGGCCCGTGCGTGATCGAATCGCTGGAGCATTGCCTGAAGCTGGCCGACGCGATCGCCGACATTGCTCGGCGCCTCGGCCTGCCCTACGTCTTCAAAGCCAGCTTCGACAAGGCCAACCGCACGAGCATCAACTCGTTTCGCGGGCCGGGCCTCGAAAGCGGGCTGCGCACGCTGGCGGCGGTGCGCGAGCGCCTCGGCGTGCCCGTGCTGTCCGATGTCCACGAGCCTGCCCAGGCTGAGCCGGCCGGGCGAGTGCTGGACTGCCTGCAAGTGCCCGCGTTTCTTTGCCGCCAGACCGATCTGCTGCTGGCCTGCGCCGCGACCGGCCGTTGTGTAAACATCAAGAAGGGGCAATTCGTCTCGCCCGAGAAGATCAGTCAGGCAGTCGAAAAGGTCCACCGCAGCGGCAACCCGAATGTACTGCTCACCGAGCGCGGCACGAGTTTCGGCTACGAGCGGCTGGTGAACGACATGACGGGCCTGGAGGTCATGCGGCGGTTCGCTCCGGTGGTATTCGATGCGACCCACTCAGTGCAGCACCCCGGGGCCGGCGGTTCGATTACAGCGGGGGCGCGCGAATTCATCCCGCTGCTGGCGCGCTGCGCGGTGGCTGCGGGCGTGGATGCGCTGTTTATGGAAGTCCATGATGACCCGGCCAACGCCAGGAGTGACGCGGCGACGGTCTGGCCGCTGGATCAGCTTGAGCCGCTGCTGACGGACTGCACCCGCATTCGCGCGGCGCTGGACCAGGGCCAGCAGCCGGCCGCGCGTTGCGAAGCGACCGACAGCGGACGGGACTGACGCCCGAGCGCGAGGGTGGGAGCGTCCGAGAACGCGGGAGCGGCGGCAATCGGGCGGCACGGGAGCATCGGCGCTTGGCGGCGCGGCTTCCAGCCGCTATTGTGAAAGCGTCGGCGTCGGTTCATCGGCGCCGCAGGAGCGGGAACGACAGCCCAAACTCTCCGGTCGCGTTCGCCAGGAACCGGCTCGAGTTCTTCCGCTCATTCCGACGATGCTCCGCGGGGGGCAGGTGAGCCATTCTGAAAGGAAATTCTGAGATGTTGCCCAAGTTTCTGGCGCGGTCCGCACTGGCACTGTTGCCGAGCTTTTGCAGCACAGCCCTGTCCCAGGTGAACTTCGCGCCGTTGGTCGACCCGGTCGCCGCGACCGCCGACCTCCTGCCCGCGAACGACTTGCAGGTGTTTTCGCTCCCGTTCGTCGACCTCGCCGCGGTCGCGCAGGAAGATCGCGAGCGGGCCGCCAACGGTGAGCCCTGGCGCTACGCGATTCCCCACGACGTCTTCATCACTCCTGATACCGATGGGACCTGGGAGCCGGCCGACCCAAAGGCCAATGTCTGGCGCCTGCGCATCAGCTCGCCGGGCGCTTACTCGTTGAATTTCGGCTTCACGCAGTTCCACCTGCCCGACCATGCCCGCCTGACGATCTACGCGACGGATTACACCGAGACGCTCCCGCCCTTCACCGCGGCCGACAACGAGGAGCACAACCAGCTCTGGACGCCGGTGCTGCTGTCGGACGACGTGACGCTCGAGCTGTACCTGCCGATTGGGCAGGAAAACAACTTCGCGCTGGAGCTGACCGCGATCAATCATGGGTATCGCGGCTTTGGGGAGCCCGACCCGATCGATGATCCAAACACCCGGGCCGGCTCCTGCAACAATGACGTGGTTTGCCCCGAGGGCGATCCGTGGCGCGACGAGATTCCCGCGATCGCCGCGATCTCGACCGGCGGCTCGGCCTTCTGCACAGGCTTTCTGGTCAACAACACCGCCCAGGACCGCAAGCCCTACTTCATGACCGCCAACCACTGCGGCATTACCTCCGGCAACGCCGCGTCGCTGGTCGCCTATTGGAACTTCGAGAGCCCGACCTGCGGGGCGCAGTGTTGCGGCTCGCTCAGCCAGTTCAACACCGGCTCGTTCTTCCGCTCCACCTACAGCACATCGGATTTCACGCTGGTAGAGCTCGACGACGCCCTCAACCCGGCCCACGAGCTGTCCCTGGCCGGCTGGGACAAGACCGACCACAACGCCAACGACGCCATCGCGATCCACCATCCCAACGTGGACGAGAAGAGCATCAGCTTCGAGTACGATTCGACCACCACCACCAGCTATCTCGGCACCAGCGTCCCCGGCGACGGCACACACGTCCGCGTGATCGACTGGGACGATGGCACCACCGAGCCGGGCTCCTCCGGCTCGCCCCTGTTTGACGAGAATCACCACGTCATCGGCCAGCTCCACGGCGGCTATGCGGCCTGCGGAAACAACTCGTCCGACTGGTACGGCCGGTTCTACCGCTCCTGGACCGGCGGCGGCACGAACGCCACTCGTCTCAGCAACTGGCTCGATGCCGGCAATACCGGCGCGAATTCGGTCGACACGATTCTGGCCGTGCCGCAGACGGGCCTGAAGGTCACGCCGACCACCGGGTTGACGTCGACCGGACCGCACCACGGGCCGTTTTCGCCCAGCAGCATCGACTACACCGTCGAGAACCAGGATGCCGTCGCGCGCAGCTACACGGTTACGCCCGACGTGGCCTGGCTGACGGTGACCAACGGCGCCGGCAGCGTCCCCGCCCTGGGCAGCGTGCTGGTGACCGTCTCGATCAACGCCAGCGCGAACGCGCTGGACATCGGCCAATACGCCGGCACGGTCGCCTTTACCAACACCAGCAACCACGATGGTGATACGACCCGGCCCGCCTCGCTGGAGGTCGGACGCAGCGTCGTCTACAGCAACGACCTCAGCACCAACCCCGGCTGGACGGTGCAGGGGCAGTGGGCCTGGGGAGATCCGACCGGCGGCGGCGGGCAGTACGGCGGTCCCGATCCCACCACGGGCTACACCGGCTCGAACGTCTACGGCTACAACCTCGCCGGAGACTACCCCAACAACCTTACCCAGCAGCACCTGACCAGCACCGCGATCGACTGCACCGGCGTCACCGGGGCGACGCTGCGTTTCAAGCGCTGGCTGGGTGTCGAGCAGCCGGCCTATGACCATGCCTATGTGCGGGTGAGCAACAACGGCTCCACGTATACGACCATCTGGCAGAACGACGCCGAGATCGCCGACACCACCTGGCAGACGGTCGAGTACGACATTTCCGCGGTGGCCGACAACCAGGCGACCGTCTATCTGCGTTGGACGATGGGCAGCACCGACAGTTCCTGGCAGTTCTGCGGCTGGAACATCGACGACGTCGAGATTCTTGGTTTCGTCGAATCGCCCGGGATTCCAGGCGACATCGATGGCGACGGCGACGTCGACCTTGATGACCTGTCGATCATGCTGGTGAATTTCGGAACGACCAGCGGCGCGGGACCGGAAGACGGCGACCTCGACGGCGACGGCGACGTCGATCTGGACGACCTTTCGATCCTGCTTGTGAATTTCGGCACCTGAGCGATTCTCGCGTGCCTCGGGGCGAACCCAGACCCGCCTCGAGGGCGCGACACGGCGTGTTCCGAATGTGAGGGCGGCATACCTTCCCCCCGGGTAGCCGCACTCCGAACCACGGGCGAGCCTTGTGCTCGCCCGTGTGCTTCTACATTCTCAGGCGTGTTGTGATTGCCGGAGGTGCACGTCCTCTGCGGACCGTGGTGACTGGAACCGCCGGGACGGTAACGGGTGCGCCGCGCGGATGGTTACCGCCCTGCGACCGGAACGCAGTCGACGTGGCTAGCCGGGAACAAGCCAGATGTTTCGATAACGGATCTTGTTGCCGTGATCCTGAAGCAGGATCGGGCCGTCGCCGACAGCCTCCGGGCGGCCCGCGCCCGTGCTGGTCGGTACTTCCACCTCGGCGTGAATCAGCACGCCGTTGTGCCAGACCGTCAGCCGGGCGTTGGATTGCTTTTCGCCCGTGCCGCTCCAGCGCGGGGCGCGAAAACGAATGTCGTAGGTCTGCCACACGCCCGGCGGTGCGGCGCAGTTCCAGCGCGGGGCGGCGATGTTGTAGATCGCGCCGCATTCGTTGACGGCGGGACCGCGACCGTAGCAATTCAGCACCTGCACCTCATAGCGGCCCTGGTTGTACACGCCGCTGTTGCCGTTGGCCTGTCCGTCCTTGCCGTTGTCGTCGACCGCGAATTCGACGTGCAGGTCGTAGTCGCGAAACGTTCGGCGGGTCTGAATGTCACCCGCGCCGGGGTTCACTTCGATGCATCCGTCCGCCATGGTCCAGGCGGCCGGCTTCTGCGGATCGCGGGCCGAGACCCATTCACCGAGATCGGGCTTCTCGCCCAGCAGCACGAGAGCGCCGGCCGGCCGCGGCCGGCGTGAAAAATCGCGGATCCGCAGCTTGCGCCAGCGCACCGACAGCGGGGCCTTTTCGTCGCTGCTGTGCAC
>CAYOHG010000084.1:0-9549 GCA_964403685.1 uncultured Planctomycetales bacterium | reverse complement strand
GGGCAGGGCTGAGAAGACGCAGGCATAAGCCAGAATGAGCACCAGCAGCGTGATGCCGAACTTCAGACTCGACAGCAGGCGGACCAACGGGAATTGCCGCCAGCCGGGCCCAACGCCGGGACGATCGCTCGAGGACATTCCTGCTCCTGCATCCGACAGTGGCCCCGGCACAGCGCCGGTGCAATCCGCGTGCCGCGGATTCTATCCGAAAGCCGCCGAGCCGCACGCGTGCCTGCCAGCCGGGCGCGGTCGGTTTCAATGGGTTTTGCGCATAGTGAACACCCCGGCGCGGGCGGAGCGCACGGCTCGGGCCGACCGCTCAGACCAACGCTGCGTCGCTCAGCGCACCGCACGAGTACGTGACGGCCAAGCCGGCGATGTCAACCCGATCCCCCCGGTGCCGGCAGTACAGCTCGCCCCCGCGGGCCGAGATCTGCTGGGCATGAAGCTCCGGCTTGCCGAGTCGCTCGGACCAGTACGGGATCAGCGTGCAGTGGGCCGAACCGGTGACGGGGTCTTCATCCACGCCGGCGCGCGGCGCGAAAAACCGCGAAACGAAATCGGCCCGGTCACCCGCGGCACTGACGATGACGCCGAACGTGTCCAGCCCGGCCAGCGCGGTGAAGTCCGGCTGCAACCCGCGTACGTCCGACTCGCTGGCGAACACCGCCAGCCAGTCGCGCGCAGCGCGCAGCTCGACCGGCTGGGCGCCGAGTGCTGCCACCAACTCCGGCGGGCAGGCGATCGGCTCCGCCGGGCGAGCCGGAAAATCCAGCGCGAGTCGCTCGGACTCCCGGGTGACGCACAGTTCCCCGCCGGCGCTGGCGAAGCGAATGCGTTCAAGCGGGCAGCCCAGATGGCGCCAGAGCACATGCGCCGCGGCCAGGGTCGCATGTCCGCACAGGTCCATTTCGAGCCGCGGCGTGAACCAGCGCAGGTGATAATCGCAGCGTGAATCGCTCCCGGCGGGAACGAAGAACGCGGTCTCCGAAAGGTTGTTTTCCGCCGCGATGGCCTGAAGCGTGCGATCCGCGGGCCAGCGCTCCAGCGGCACTACCGCGGCCGGATTGCCGCCGAAGACCCGCGACGTGAAGGCATCGACGATGAAGATCGGAGTAGGCATGGGACTCAGCTAGAGCAGCGCGCGCAGCGTCTGTACGGCGCGATCGACCTCAGCCTCGCTGAGCAGATTGTGGAAGGGCAGCGCGATCGTCCGCTCGGAGAGCGCCTCGCACACCGGAAAGTCTCCCGCGCGGTAGCCGAACTGCTCGCCGTAGAACGGCTGGAGGTGAATGGGCGTGAAGTAGTTGCTGCAACCGATGCCCCGCTGGCGAAGCTGTTCGAGGATCTGGTCGCGCTGGGGGCGCGAGTAGTCATCGGCCAGCCGGACGACCATCACGAACCAGCTGTTTCGCACGTCGGTGGGAATCGCCTGGAGCCTGACGCGCGGCTCCTGCCGCAGGCGCTCGGTGTACCAGCGTGCGACGCGTTCGCGCTTGGCCAGAATCTCGTCGAGCCGGTGCATCTGCGCAATGCCCAGGGCACAGCACAGGTCGTTGAGCCGGAAGTTGAAGCCGAGACGAGCATGCTGGAGCCAGCCGGCGTCCGGGTCGCGTCCCTGGTTGCGCATCGAGCGAACCAGAAAGGCGATGCGGTCGTCATCCGTGGTGACCATGCCGCCTTCGCCGGTCGTGATCTGCTTGTTCGGGTAGAAGCCGAACACGCCGGCTTCGGCCAGCGTGCCCGCCGGCCGGCCTTTGTACGTCGCACCCAGCGCCTCGCAGGAATCCTCCAGGACGCGCAGCCCGCGGCGGCGGGCCAGGGCGTTGATCGCATCCATCTCGGGAATCGCGCCGAACACGTCGACCGGGAGGATGGCGCGGGTCCGCGGCGTGATCGCGGCCTCGATGCGCGTTGCGTCGATCTGCCAGGTGGCCGCGTCGACGTCGACGAAGACCGGACGCCCGCCGTCAAACATCACGCTGTTGCTGCTGGCGATGAACGAAAAGGGCGTGGTGATGACCTCATCGCCCGGGCCGATTCCCATCGCCCGCCAGACCAGGTACAGCGCAATCGTGCCGCTGCTGACCGCGATGGCGTGCTTGCAGCCCAGCCGACGGGTGAATTCGGCCTCGAATTCGGGCACGCGCGGACCGAGACTGAGCTGCGGCGTGCGCAGGACAGCCACGACCGCGTCAATCTCCTGCTGGCTGATATCCGGACCGGAAAGGCTGATCGGCTGATTCACAGGCCGCGCCGCTGGCTTGGGCGAGCGCGCCGACCCGCCGCCGACCCGGGTCGGCGATCCGCAAGTCAGGTAGGCCGGGCCCTGCCCGGGGTTGAACCGGGCTGGTATCATATCGTTGGATGAGCGCCGAGGTTCGCGGGAAAGATTGGTGGCCGTACTTTGTTCGTACGCTGCGGTTCCTAGGGCCGCACCGGCGGCCGCTCGTTATCGGCCTGGTCGCCGCGATCGGCGTCAGCCTGTTCTATACGTTCAGTATTTCCAGCACGATACCGCTGCTGAAGGTCATCTTCGCCGAGCATGAGACGCTGGTGGACTGGATGTACCGCACCGAGACGCAGCGGCGGCTCGACGTGGTGCTGGCGGCCGATCTGCCCGACAACCCGCACGGACTTTCAGTCGACCACGTCCGCCCGGACTCCAAGAGCGCCGACGTCCTTCACGACGGCGACCGCGTCGTCTCGGTTGGGGGGCAGCGGCTCAGTTCCTACGAGCTGATGCGGTATTTCGCCAGCTTCCCTGATAAGCGCATCGAGTCCGTCGTGCTGGAGGACAGCGCGGGCCAGCAGCGCACCGTCATGCTGAAGCTGCGGGCCTACCACAGTTGGTCGCAACTGCTTGGCAGCGTCGCCCAGGCGATGCCCGCCGGCAAGGATTCCAACAGTCGGCTGAACACCCTGATCATCGTAATGGCCGCGCTGGTGGCTGTGTCGATTCTGGGTGCGGCGTTCCGCGTGCTGAACGAGGGCCTGGTCGCGCTGGCCGTGCAGGGCGCCATGCACGACCTGCGTTGCCGCCTGGCCGATCACGTCATGCGGCTGCCGGTAGCCTGGCACAGCGATCATCCCCCCGGCGACACCATCAGCCGCTTCGCCACCGACATCGGCAAGGTCGAAGTCGGCATGACAACGCTGTTCGGCAAGACGATCCGCGAGCCACTCAAGGCCGCCGGCGTGCTGGCGCTGACCCTGTTCATCGACTACAAACTTCTGCTGGTCGCGCTGGTCGGACTGCCGATCGGCGGGGTGGTGATGCGGGCGTTTGGGCGCACCGTGAAGCGCGCCCAGAAGCGGGCGTCGCAGTCCTGGGGCCGGCTGCTCGATCACCTCAGCGAGAAACTCGCCGGCATCCGCATCGTCAAAGCGTACAGCATGCAGGAGACTGAGAGCCGCCGTTTCGACACCGAAGGCCGCACGCTCACGCGCGCCCAGACGCATATCGAAGTGGTCGATGCCGCCACCAACCCCGTCCTGGAGACGCTGGCGGTCATCGGAGTGGCCGCGTTCGTGATCTACGGCGGCAGCCGCGTGTTCAGCCAGGAGCTGGAGCCGCACCTGTTTTTCGCCGCGGTGGTGTGCATGGGCGGCATCTTCGATCCCGTCCGCAAGATGGGCAACGTGAACAACCGCTTGCAGCAGGCCGACGCTTCGGCCAAACGGCTTTACGAGCTGCTGGATCAGCCGAGCGAGGAAGCAACTGAACAAACGCACGCCGCCCGCTTCCTGCCGTCCTTCCGCGAGCGGATTGAGTTTCGCGGCGTCTCCTTCGCGTACCCGGCGGCTCCGGATCGCCTGGTGATCGAGGATGTCGACCTGACCGTGCGCAAGGGGCAGGTGGTCGCGCTGGTCGGGCCCAACGGCTCCGGCAAGACCACCCTGATGGCGCTGCTGATGCGCTTCTTCAACCCGACCCGCGGGCGGATTCTGATCGACGGGCAGGACATCGCCGACGTCGCGCTCGAATCACTCCGCTCGCAGATCGGGCTGGTCACGCAGGATGCCGTGATCTTCAGCGGCTCGGTCAAGGAAAACATCGCCTACGCCCCCGGCGAGGACGCGGATGAGGAGATGGTTCGCCGGGCCGCGCGACTGGCCCACATCGACGACTTCGTGCAGAGCCTGGCGGGGCGCGGCAATGGCTCCAACGGCCGTTGCGATGACGCGCACGAATCCCCCGGGCCGCATCGCGGCGGGTACGATGCGCTGATCACGTCCCGCTCGCTCTCCGGCGGGCAGCGCCAGCGGATCGCCCTGGCGCGGGCGATTTTCCGCGACCCACCGATCCTGATCTTCGACGAAGCTACCAGCCAGATTGACAGCGAGTCGGAGCGCAAGATCCAGGAAGCGCTCGAGGACGTCATTCAGGACCGCACGGTCTTCATCATCGCGCACCGCTTCAGCACGATCGCCCACGCCGACATGACCGTGGTGCTCAACGAAGGCCGAGTCGTCTCCTGCGGGCGTCATGCCGAGCTGCTGGAGTCCTGCCCCTTCTACGTCAAGCTGTGCGAGACGCAGTTCGCCCAGGGCGTGCAGACGGGCTGAGCCGCGATGGGCGCTGGCGTCCGTTGAGGTCCGCGGCGAACATCTCCCGCTCGCGACAAGCATCCCTGCAAGAGGAAGGCGCGCATGTCGATCGTTGTGATCGGGACGTTTCTCGCCGGAGTGGTTCTGCTGATGGCCGGCGCGGCCTGGCTGGTACGCGGGGCCGCCGGTCTGGCTCTCGCCGCCGGCATTTCACCGCTGACGGTCGGGTTGACCGTGGTCGCCTATGGAACCAGCGCACCAGAGATTGCCGTCTCGGTCGGCGCCGCGCTCAGCGGACAGCCGGATATCGCACTGGGCAACGTGGTCGGCAGCAACATCGCCAACATCCTGCTGATCCTCGGACTGTCCGCAGTGGTGGCGCCGCTGACGGTGTCGGTCAAGCTGTTTCGCGTGGATGTGCCGTTGATGGTGATCGTGTCGTTGGCGCTGCTCGGGCTGGCGCTGGACGGGACGGTCGGGCGCGTCGATGGGCTCGTCTTGCTGGCCGGGTTGCTGCTCTACACGGCATTCACCCTCATCGTCGGGCGAAGTGATGCTACCTTATCGGAAGCGCTGCACGCCGCAGCGCCCGCCGGTAGTGCGCCGCCCGTCCGCGGTTCGCTGGCCGGCAACGCGCTGCTCACGCTGGCCGGGCTCGGCGCGGTGCTGCTGGGGGCGCGCTGGCTGGTGCATGCCGCCGTCGAAATCGCCCGCGCCGCCGGTCTCAGCGAGCTGGTCATCGGGCTGACAATCGTCGCCGTCGGCACCAGCCTGCCCGAGCTGGCGACCTCCGTGCTGGCCGCTTCGCGCGGCGAGCGCGACATCGCCGTCGGCAACGTGGTCGGCAGCAACATCTTCAACATCCTGGGGGTGCTGGGAACGGCGACGGCACTCTCACCGCGGGGCGTCGTCGTTTCGCCCGCGGCGCTGCATTTCGACATTCCGGTGATGATCCTGGTCGCCCTGGTCTGCCTGCCGATCTTCTTCGTCGGCTTTGCGATCTACCGCTGGGAAGGTGCGCTGCTGCTGGCGGGCTTCGCGGCGTACACGACCTACCTAGTGCTGGCCTCGACCCACCACGAGGCGATCACCCAGCTTCGTTTCGCGCTGCTGTACGTGGGCGCCCCGGTGGTAACGCTCACGCTGACAGCATCGGTTTCCGGTGAGCTGCGCCGCCGGCGCCTGCGCCGCGCCGCTCCAAACGAGCCTCGCTAACGCCGCCGCGCGCGAATGACGTTCATCGCACCGGCCTGGCGCGAGGGGATTTTCCGGCGATCAGCGAGCCGGCCCGCCCGCCGCGCTACACTCGTGGCAACCACGCGAACACAACGGAGGTCCGCTCATGGCCCGACTCTTCGAGAACGCCACCCGCGCCATCGGCAACAGCCCGCTGGTTCGCATCAACCGGCTGGTCTCGCCCGACGCGCAGGTTTACGCCAAGCTCGAATTCTTCAACCCGGCCCTGAGCGTCAAGGACCGCATCGGCACCGCGATGATCGACGCGGGCGTGCGCGACGGGCACATCCGACCCGACACGCACGTCATCGAGCCGACCTCCGGCAACACCGGCATCGCGCTGGCTTTCGTGTGTGCCGCCCGCGGTCTGAAGCTGACGTTGGTGATGCCCGAAACCATGAGCCTGGAGCGCCGCACCGTGCTGCAACACCTGGGCGCGTCGCTGGTGCTCACGCCCGGGGCGGCGGGCATGCGCGGGGCGGTCCGGTGCGCCGAGGACTTGGTTGCCCAGTCCCGCAATGTGTACATGCCGCAGCAATTCCGCAACCCGGCTAACATCGACGTTCATCGCCGAACCACGGCCGAGGAAATCTGGCGCGACACGGACGGGGATATCGACATTCTCGTCTCCGGCGTCGGCACGGGCGGAACGCTCAGCGGCGTGGGCGAGGTGATCAAGGCGCGCAAGCCGGGGTTCCGCTGCGTCGCCGTCGAGCCGGCCGATTCGCCGGTGATTGCGCAGACCCGCGCTGGGCAGGAGCTGAAGCCCGGCCCGCACAAGATCCAGGGCATCGGGGCCGGCTTCATCCCCGAGAACCTGCGACTCGACCTGGTCGACGACGTGATCGGCGTTCGTAATGACGACGCCTTCGCCTGGGCGCGGCGCGCGGCCCGCGAAGAAGGCATTCTGTGCGGCATCAGTTCGGGTGCGGCGCTCTGGGCGGCGGCGCAAGTCGCCGCTCGTCCGGATAACCGCGGCAAACGCATCGCGGTCATTCTCGCCTCGGCGGCGGAACGCTATATTTCCACCGCGTTGTTTCAGAATCCCGAGTAACGAAGGGGGCAGCCGTGGCTGTTCAGAAGGCAACCAACATCACCTGGCACGAGGGGCACGTCGAACGCGAGGACCGCTACAAGCTGCTCAAGCAGCGCGGCGCGACCGTCTGGTTCACCGGCCTGAGCGGCTGCGGCAAGAGCACCGTCGCGTATACCGCCGAGCACATGCTGGTCGAGAGCGGCCACCTGGCCTACGTGCTGGATGGCGACAACATCCGCCACGGTCTGAACAAGAACCTGGGCTTCTCGCCAGAGGACCGTACCGAGAACATCCGCCGCATCGGCGAAGTGGCCAAGTTGTTCGCCGACACGGGCGTGCTGACGTTCACGAGCTTCATCAGCCCGTATCGCGCCGACCGCGACCTGGTGCGGAAGATTCACGAGGACGCCAAGCTGCCGTTCATCGAGATCTTCGTGCAGGTTCCGATCGAGGTGTGCGAGACGCGCGACCCGAAGGGGCTGTACAAGAAGGCCCGCGCCGGCGAGCTGAAGGAATTCACCGGCGTCTCGGCGCCGTACGAAGAGCCGCTCAAGCCCGAGATGGTGCTGCTGAACGACACGCGCCAAACGCCGCGCGACAGCGCCCAGCAGGTGCTCGACCTGCTGCGCTCGAAGGGGCTGCTGAAGAGCTGAAGGGCCAGGGCGAAAAGATGAAGGCCGGGCACGGGGGCCGATCTTGCCGTCCGCTCGAGGCTGACATGTTCGTTTTGCCGCGATTCGAATGGCGCGGCTGCGGTTACATTCGACCGCTCTCCGGGCCGAGCCGTTGCAGCGCTGGCGCGGCCTGAGTTTGCGCCTGGCGCACGGGGCCGTCCTCGGCTTGCGCAACCGGAGACGTCGTAGTTTCGCACCTTGGGATGACGTCGGGCGCGACCGAGCGCACCAGGTTCCAACCGTTGGGTTACCACCTTCGAGAGCGAACCTTCAGGCTTCGGCCCGCAGCCTTCGAATCTCAGCCTTCGGGCCGCGCGCCGCCCTACTGCTGCACCGGCGCCAGCTTCTGCGCGACCTGGTCGAGCATGCTCCGGGCGGCGTCCAGCAGTTGCAGGGCATAATGGCGGTTGTGCAGACCGCCGCCGGCTGAGACCAGCCGGATGTTCTCGCGCGCGTTGGCCAGCAGCTTCTCGACCTCCGCGGCCAGCGCGCCGCGCGCGCGGGCGGCGTCGGCCTCCCGGCTCACCGACTCCAGCCCGCGCTGGGCCTCATCCAGGTACGTCTCCAGCTCGCTCTTCCACTGCTCGAACAGCTTCACGTAGTCGTCGCCGTGACAGGCGATGCAGCCCTGCTCGGTCGCCTTGATGAGCGCGTCGCCCTTCAGGTCGGTGGCCGACTGCGTGTGACAGGCGCGGCAGTTCAGCCGGCTGCCCATCATCGCGTTGGGAGTCTCGTGCGCCAGGCCCGTCCCGCCCGTGCCGGTCAGCAGCGCCACCTGCTCGGAATGATGTCCCGGGTGACAGTGCTGGCAATCATTGCGCACCGGCTGGAGCAGCTCGGAGGAACCGGCCATCCGCTGCGGATCAAGCAGGCCGTGCTCGATCTGGCGGTGACAATCGGTGCAGCGGGCCTTCTGCTTGTGGATGTGCGCCTCGTGATACGTACGAACGGCCTCGGCATTGCGAGTGGCAAAGCCCTCCAGGAATTGCGCCTGGTCATGGCAGTGCGTGCAGTCTCGCTCGGTCACGCGCGTGTCGCCGCGAACCACGTCGTAGTGGCAGCTTTCGCAGTCGACGCCGCGCTTGACGATGTCGTTGTGGTCCATCAGCACGGGGGCGGATACACCCGCGACCGGGCTGGCGTGAATCATGATTGAGCGGCTGGGGGCGGCGTGGCAGCGCAGGCACTCGCCGGTACCCCGGTTGAACTCCTCGTTGGTGAAGTGGCACGTGTAGCAGGTCGCCCGATCCACGGCCAGGTGATTGGCGCGGGTGGCGTCGAAGGTGTGGCAACCGCTGCAATTCAGCCCGGCCAACTGCTGGAGACGCGTCAGGCGGTGCTCCACTTCCGCGAGCCTGAGCACGTCAGCTCGAACGGCGTCGGAGGGCTGCATCTCATTCAGCAGCACGTCGAGCGCATCGCCGCGGCTGTCGGTCGCCACAACCGACAGCGCCGCGGTCTGCACGCGCGGCAGGTCCGACTCGGAGAGTGCCGCGCGCAGCCGCTGGAGCACTGCCGTGCGCTCGCCTTCGTTCTCGGCCAGCTTGTCGTCGACGTTCAGGTGCTTGTCATGATAGAAGCTGACCGTCGGCGTGCGCTGCACCTCGACCTCCTGACCGCCGACCAGCCGTTTCTCGCTGCGCGGCTCGCCGATGATCAGCATCTTGGACATGTAGGCGTTGTCGCCGTGGCAGGCCGAGCGCAGGCAGCTTTCATCGGCGACGTGGGCGCGCGGCCGGCCGGTGCCGTAGCGCCCGCTGAAATAGCTGGCAGCCTGGGAAAGCCCCTTGAACTTGGCCTTAAAGGTCAGCCGCTCGCCGGGTGCGTAATGACAGTCGACGCACAGCGTGCCGATCTTCCGGCCGTGAATGTCGCGTGTATACGACTCGTAGTACGGATCCATCACGTGGCACGAGCCGCAGAACGTCGGGCGGCTGGTCCAATACTCGGCCCCGGCAAAGCCGAGCCCCATCAGCAGCAGAAGACCGACAAAAGAGAACCCCGCGAATGCGAAGAACCGCCGCCAGGTGCGCCGGGCGCGCACTGGCGAAC
>CAYOHG010000083.1:0-9581 GCA_964403685.1 uncultured Planctomycetales bacterium | reverse complement strand
GCTCGAGCTGCTCGACCATGCGACGGTGCTCGTCGTTGCCCGCGACCAGCGCGGAGTCTATCTGGCCCGCGTTGGCCAGGGCCTGCACCAACTCACGGATTACGCCGTTGCGTTCGCGCGCCGGCAGCTCGGCGATGATGGCCTTGGGATGGACCAGATCCAGCAGTTTCATCGGCCACCCGGCGGGTGCGATCCGGCGAACGCCAACCTAACCTTGTTCCGTGGCCCGAGGCGGGTGCTTGCGATTGCGGAGGCGCTCTTTGTGCCTGCGAATCTGATTCTCAATCTTGTCCATCAGCAGGTCGACGCTGGCGAAGGCGTTTTCCGCCTCCTGACTGGCGACGAAAGGCGACGAACCGTCGGAATGCACGATAATCTCCGCGCAGTGCTCGCCGTCGTGACCGTCTATGATGATCTCGATCGACTGAATGCGGTCGAAGAATCGAGCCAGACGTTCCGCTTTGCCGATGCAATGATGACGCAGATCATCGCCGACGCTCATGTGACGCCCGGAGACCGTCACCCGCATCACAACTCTCCACAACCTCAGGCCCCAGGCCTGGTTAAGTCAACACACGCACTTGCGCCGCAAAGCCATCTCCGCTGACGCCGAAACACCGTTCCGGCCAGCTTGGACAATGGCCCAACGGCTTCCGCGGCCGGCCGCTGCCGCAAACTCTCGCGCAGCAACAACCGGCTGTTCTGAATGTAAGCCGACGGTTGGCAACCGTCAAGGATTCGTCTTTCTGCGGTCCGGGGCAACTGAGAGTGCTACGCTTCAAGGCGCGTGGACGCCCGTTCGATCAGTTGCGGCACGACTGCGGCGATGCGCGGTGCGTCCATCCGTTCACCGGCCAGGCGCTGGAGCAGTGTTGCCATCGCTCGTCGACCCGCTTCCTCGGCGCCAGGATCCACGCTGGTCAGGGATGGACGCAGGGCCGCGGCGATGGTGTTTCCCTGCGAAATGACCGCGATCTGCCGCCCGGCCGGGCGCCCAACCCGTTCGCAGAGCCGCATCGCCAGTGCCGCCGTCTCGTCATCACCGCTGACAATCGCTTGCACGTGCGGGAGCCGTTCACAGATGCGGGTTTCGTCGGCGGCGGAGCCGTCGAGCGCGAGGATCAGGTGATCGTCTGAGAGCCCGCGTTCGGCGCACGCTTCCCGGAATCCGCTGCGCCGATGACCGGCGCCGCCATCCGCCGCAGGGTCCAGGTAGATCAGGCTGCGCCACCCGCGGTCCAGCGCGAAGCGCGCCGCGATGCGCCCGGACTCGACCGCATCGGATCCGAAGACGTCGGCCGATAGTCCCGGATGCACGCTGGCGGCGACCAGCGGCCGGTCGCCCCAGGACTGACCGAAGGCGGCCAGGAGCTCACCAGCCAGCGGGCAGACAAGCACGACTCCGTCGATGCGTTCGGCGGCCAGACCGCGCAGCCGCTCGGCGGCTCGGTTTGCATCGGGGCCGGTCTCGGTGACGTGAACGATGTAATGGTGCTGCTCCGCGACGACAAGCACACCGCGCAGGTAGCGCGCTGCGAATGCGCAGTGCAGGTCATCGACGATCACGGCGACGGCGTAATTGCGCCCGGTGGCAAGCGAGCGGGCGGCGTGACTGGGGACGTAATTGAGCGTGCGGCACGCCTCGAGCACGCGCTCCTTGGTCTTCTCGCTGATGTCGGGGCGATTGTTGAGTGCCCGCGAAACGGTTCCGCGGGAGAGTCCGGTCTGCCGCGAAATATCCTCGATCGTCACCTTTGCCATGAGAATCCCTTCCCTGGTTTCCCGACTCGCACTGGATGTGAGTAGTGCACGGACGCGCCCGTGGGACGCTACCTGTAGGCGACGGGACTATTCTATTCCATCGCTGAGCCAACGCAAAGGGCAAACACCACATCGCGTGATCGCTTGCGGAGAATTATTCGCGCGAATGTAAAGCGATCGTGAACGGCGCGCGGCCGCTGGGGCGGGCACCGGGCACGCTTCCGGTCGGAAACGAGCGCGGCTCGACGCGATCACCGCCGAGCCGCGATTCGCGGACATTTTTTTTCGGAACGCGCCGCGCGTCAGGGTTCCACACCGACCGTTTCAATCAGCGTGACCGGCGCATTCTGGGTTCCCAACGCCGGCAGGAAACTGACCTGCTCGGATTGGGACACGACGGCCGATTTGAGTATGCGCGAAATGGTCGGATCGCCCGAATCGACTCCGTCGAAGCCACTCTGCATGATGTCGGTGCCGTCGGCGGTGTGCCGCAGGCCGAGCAGATGCCCGATTTCGTGCGCGGCGACGCGCCCGATGGCAGCACCCAGTTCGGAGAGGTTGTCGACCGGGTTGAAGACGCCGGGGTTTTCGATGGTGCCGGCGCCGATCGAAACCGCGAACGTGATACCGCTACCGGTCAGCGTGTCGTTGCGCGGATCGATGTAGTCGGCGATGCCGTACAGCGACGACGACGAGCCGCCGATGTGCATGGTCTGGTGCGGACCGGAAGGAACGCCGGCGTCGGAGGTGACGAACTGCAAGTTGTACCCGTCGTAGGCCGACTGAATGGTATTCAGAATCGCCGCCTTGAGCGTCTCGGTTTCGTTATTGCCCCAGTTGGGGTTCACCGAGAAGTACCCGTTGAAATCGGAAGCGTCCAGCGCGGAGACGCTTGTAACCGGAAGCCCGCCGACCGCGATCGAGGCGATGCCGTCGAAGTTCAGGAACACGGTTTGCGCGCGCGGGGCGAAGAGATCGGTGTCGCGTTCGATGCGTACGTTCAGACCGATCCCGCCGTCCAGCACCACGTAGTAGTGCGGGCTGTCGTGCCCGACGATCAGCTTGGCATCCTGGGTGAACAGTACGAAGTCGTCCTGATACCACGCGAAGATGTCCTCGTTGGCGTCGAGGATCATGATGCTGAATTCCGCCAGGCCGGCCACGTTGTTGGGCAACTCGAAGCTGGCGCCGAATCCCGGCGTGCTGGCCAGGCTGAGAAACAGCCGATCGCCCTGATTGAGCGGGCCCAGGTCGAAAATCTGGCGCACCTCGTCCGGATCGGTGATGACCGTCGCCGTGTCATTGACGTACGGGAGGATCGGCGTGTCGGCCGTGATGCCGTCGGTGTCGAAATCCCCCACGACCTGGACGGTCGGACCGGCGTAGGCCCGGACCGCGTTGGTGCGGTCGGTGTCGATTTCCGCCCACAGGAAATACTGACCTTCCGGCACGTCGGCGTTTGACAACGCGGCGACGTTGTGCAGCACCAGCGCCTGCGGGTAGGTGACGTTCAGGTCGTTGCCGTTGGGCGGATCGGTGTCGAGCGGAATGCCGTTCTTCGCGGCGATCGACGCCAGCACCTGCCGCCCGTCGTCGGCGATCGAAAGCGACGTGATCGTCGACGCACACGGCTGCACGGTGCGTTGCAGCGCGCCGGTCGCGCCGAGCCAGACGCGCGCCGCGCCGTCCTCACCCCCGGTAATCACGCGGGCCGCATCCGGCGAGAAGAGCACCGCCGTCACCGCGTCCGTGTGGCCGGTCAGGCGGACGACCTCCGTTCCCAGGAACGGGCTCCAAACGCGGGCGGAGTTGTCATCACTGCCGCTGACCAGCGCCAGCCCGTCGGCCGAGAACGCCAGGTCGTTGACGGCGGCGGTGTGACCGCTGAGCGTGCCGACCAGCGCGCCGCTTTCATAGTTCCACAGGCTGATGTCAGCGTTGTCGCCGGCGGTCGCGACGGTGCGCGGTTCGGAGCGCGAAATCGCAATGGCGTTGACGGGGGCGCCCTCATCGAAATCGCGCAGCACGGCAGCCGTATCCACGTCCCAGACCAGCCCGCGACCGTCCTCGGACGCGCTCAGGAGCAGCACCCCGTCGTGCGAGAACTCAATGTCGGTGACCGCCGCGGAATGCGAGTTGTACGTTCGCACGATGACGTCCGCGGGAATGTCGCGAATGAAAATCTGCCCGGTGGACAGGCCGTAGGCGAACTGCTGCGAATTAGGTGCGAAGGCCAGCGCCGTCACCGGGACGCCCAGTTCGAGCACGCTGGTGACCGCGCCGGTGCCGGTCTGGTAGAGGCGAATGGTGCCGTCCACGCTCGCCGTCAGCACCAGTGATCCGTCGAACGAGAACGTCGCGTCGAGCACCTCATCGTCGTGTCCGGTGAAGCGCCGGATGATTGAGCCGGTGTTCAGGTCAAACAGCGCGGTCTGCGCGTCGCAGGCGTCGCGGTCGGCGTCCAGGCCGCCACGCACCGTGAACGGCACGCCCGCTTCGACGCTCGTCTCCGCCTGCAACCACAATGGCGAATTCGGCGACAGCACCATATTGGTCACGCTCGGCGGCGGCGTAAGCAGCTCGATCGCCGGCGGGCGGATGCCGATGCTGATCAGGATTTCGGCCTCGCTCTCCACGCCGTTGTCGTCCGTCACCGTCAGCGTGGCGCGGTAGCTTCCCGGAGAGGCGTACTGGTGGTTCACCTGGTCCAGGAACTCGCGCGAGCCGTCGCCGAAGTTCCATTCGTATTCGACGATTTCACCGTCCGGGTCGAACGAGGCGGTCGCGTCGAAAACGATGGTGGCCGGCGCGGACGCGGCGATGGTGCGGTCGACGCTGATGATCGGCACGGGCGCATCCGTGACTGTGATCGTGCGGGTGCGCGTGGAGGTAGCGCCCTCGTCGTCGGTCAGTGTCAGCGTCACGTCGAATTCGCCCGTCAGCAGGAAGGTGTGCTTGGGGGCGATCTCCTGGCTGCTCGCGCCGTCACCGAAATCCCACGCCCGTGAGACGATGAAGCCGTCGTCGGTGCTGCCGGACGAATCGAACTGAACCGTCAGCGGCACGACCCCGCGCGTCAGGTCCACCGTAATGACCGG
This sequence comes from uncultured Planctomycetales bacterium, assembly GCA_964403685.1. Lineage (GTDB taxonomy): Bacteria > Planctomycetota > Phycisphaerae > UBA1845 > Fen-1342 > CAYOHG01. The sequence continues at coordinate 4,722 of CAYOHG010000083.1, read as the reverse complement.
GGTCGGGGGCAGGTTGATCGGCAGTACGGTCGTCCCGTCCTGGGTGCACGAAAGCAAACCGGCGAATCCGGCGGCTACCAGGGCCGCTAATCCGCCGAACGCCCCGCGATTCGCATAAAGCATGCCGCAGCTCCTCAGAAATCGGCGCTGACCACTGCGGGTCGGCCGTGCTACAGTATCTGGTGATCAAAAAGTCGCATCAAGCCGAAGCGGGCGATAACCGCGAATCGCACCCGGCTCCGCACGGTCCCGCGTGACCGTTGACCGTAGAGGATCGCGGAAGGACGCGCCGGATGTCAAACCGATTCCGTCGGCTGCTGCCCCTGGTTCTGGCGACGCTGCTCGGCTCAGGGTGCGTCGCTGTGCCGGAACTCAGCGAGCTGACGGCACTCGATTCGGCCCAGGACAGCGGCTCGAACGGCTGGGTGGACACAGCCGGAGGTGGTGAGTCGGCGCCCGGACGGTCGGTTCCAGCGACGGACTCCGCCGGCGAGGACGACTCCGACGGCGGCGTGGCCGGCGCCACGACCAGCGTCGGCGAGGCGGTTGCGTCCGAATGCGTGATCCCGGACGAGGAAGCGGCCTGGCAGGCACGCATTCTCGATCTGGTTAACGACGCCCGGGCCCAGGCCGGCCTGGCGACGCTCGTATACAACGAAACGCTGGAGGCTATGGCCAGCGATTACGCGTGCGACATGATTTCGGACCAGTTCTTCGCACACGTCAATCCGCGCTCGGGTGAGACTCTTGAGGGACGTGTGACCGCCAGTGGCTATGAGTATGCGGTCGTCGGCGAGAACCTGGCGGCCGGTCAACCGACCCCCGAACAGGCCTTCGAGGACTGGATGAACAGCCCAACGCACCGAGCCAATATTCTCGACCCGCGCTTCCTGGAGCTGGGCGTGGGCGTGCGTGAGGGCGGCGAGCACGGCATCTACTGGGTACAGCACTTCGGCGCGCCCGACGCCGCTAACCCGTAACGGGCGCCGAAAGCCCGGCCGACACAGGTCCGCTTTTCGCATTTCGATTGTGCTCCGCGGACGAGGGCACGGTGGTCGCTAAGCGCTGCTCAAGACATGCTCGCGGGTGTGGTGTTTCGGGACTTTCGGCTGCGTTTCACAAGTGTCGATCGGATTGTAACCCGCTTGAATTGCAGACCTTGGCGTCCTAATGTGAGGTAGACAGGCCGGTCGGATACCGGCGGACCAACGCGACCCTTGCAGACAGGACTCGCATGCTCGCTCTCTGGCTCTGGACACCGCAACGCCTTCGCGTCGCCGTCTACTTCGTCGCCGCCTACCTGGCGATGTGCTGAACGCAGCTCTTGCATCTCTCACTCGATGATCTCCGCGCTTGGCTGGAATACCGGTCGGACCGGGCCTCGGGCCCGGGCGGCCAGAACGTCAACAAGGTCAACACACGCGTCGCGATCTGCTTTGACTTCCAAAGCTGCACGCTGCTGAACTCGGACCAGAAGTCGCGCATCGCGGCACGGTTGGCCACACGGCTGGATCGTCGCGGCCGGCTGCGGGTCGTCAGCCAGTCGGAACGCTCGCAGCTTTCCAACCGGGAAGCCGCTGAGCAGGTGCTCCTGAAGCTGCTCGCGCAGGCCCTGGCTGAACGTCGCAAGCGCCACGCCACGCAACCGACTCGCGGCTCGCAGGTGCGCCGGCTATCCGAGAAGAAGCAGCGCGGGGAGGCGAAGCGTCGGCGGCGCGGGCTCGAATCTTCCTGAATCACTTCTCAAGGGCATGCGACCCCGGGACGGCTACTGGGGAGGGTGTCCTTCGCTTCGGCCCTGGAACAGCGCTGCGCGCGACAAGCCGTCGGCATACGGGGCTTCGGGCTTCGGTCAGCGCGTCGCCGACGCGCGCATGTCGATCGGAGCTGGCCTGGCAGAAGCGCGTTGCCGGCCCGTCCGCGAGCGCCCTGTGATTGGCGGCGGCTTGCTGCTTCGGTTGCCGCTCGGCCGTCGCCAAAGTCCTCCCACGCCCCACTTGTCAAACGTCTGACCGACGATATCCTATCGCGTCGCATTCGTTTCACACTCGGCCGATCGCGCCGAGCCGACCGTTGAATGATCCGGGCCGGTGCGATTCCGCTTCGTTTCCACTGCGCGAAACGCAATGAACTGTGCGGCTACGTACATCTGCGAGCAACGAAAGGGAGAATCCTATGGCCATGCGAAGGCGTGTGTGGTGGGCCGTCGGCGGCCTGGTTTCCGCGGCGTTGCTGCTTTCGGCGGTCGGGTGCCCGCCGGCGGCGGACGAGCCCGCGGACGCCGATGCCGACGGTGTTGTGGACGATCAGGATAATTGTGTGAACGCGGCGAATGCGGACCAGGAGGACGCGGATGGCGACGGAGTCGGCGACGCCTGCGACAACTGCGACCTGGCGAACGCCGACCAGACCGACAGCGACGGTGACGGCGTCGGCGACGAATGCGACCGCTTCAAGGCCGCTACGCGCTCCAGCACCATCGCGATCAGCAGCGACGACCGCTTCGTCGTGACCGCCAACCGTGAGAGCCACACGCTCAGCGTGGTGGAAGTGCGCGACTCCAACGGCGACGACAGCGAGGACGTGCTCGCCGAGCTGGCCGTCGGCCTCGAGCCGCGCTGCGTCGCGATCTCCCCGGACGATCAGACGGCCTTCGTCACGAACGCCATCAGCGGCACCGTCTCGGTCGTTTCGCTCAGCGGCGATGACGCCTTCACCGTCCTCGCGGAGATCGAAGTCGGCACGGAGCCGCGCGGCTGCGCACTGACTCCCAACGGATCGCGGCTGTTCGTCGTGAACCAGACCGAGGGCAGCGTTTCCGTCATCAACACGCAGACGCTGCAAGTGATTGACACGGTGACCGTGGGCGGGACGCCTGCCGCCATCGCGATCACCAACGACCTCGACGCCGACGACAGCGACGAAAGCGTCTACGTGACCGAGTTCTACGGGGAGCTGATTCCCGGCGGTCCGGGCGAAGGCTTCGACACCGGCAAGCAGGGCGTCGTCAGCGTCTTCTCGACCGGCGACCTGAACGCCGCGCCGCAACGGATCACGCTGGCGCCGCTGGTTGACAGCGGTTTTACGGCCGACCGCAAGAACTTCTGCTCTGCCATTACCGCAACCGCGGCGAACGATACGTTCTGCCCCGACACGGCGGAAACCGACCCGCTCGCCGCCACGATCGCGACCGACCCGCAGGGCGCCTACCCCAACCAGCTCGACGCGATTCTGCTGCGCGGGCAGCGCGCGTTCGTGCCGAACATCGCTGCCGCGCCGGAACCGCCGATCAAGTTCAACGTCAATGTTCAGGCGCTGGTCAGCGTGATCGATACCTCCAGCAACACCGAGGCCGCTGACGAGCATCTGAACCTGAATGCCCAGATCAAACTCGAAACGCAGCCCGACGAGGCTGTCGCCAACACGGTGCTCGATCGCCTGTTCGGCGGCGACATCGTGGCGGTGGATGCCGACGTGGCCGGCGAGGACTTTGTGTTCGTCAGCCGCGGCGGAAATTACGTCCTGCGGGCGACGCTGGACGACGACGGCCTGCTGAATATCGGCGCGCCGGACAACGTCGTGCGGCTGCAGACCGGCAACATCCCCAACGGCGTTGTCATCAGCAGCGACGGCACGCGCGCCTACACCAACAACGAGGTCGGCGTGTCGATCACGGCGCTCGATCTGGAGAACAACACGACCCTGGCGCTGGACATCCCCGCCGGCGAACCGCCGGCGCCCGGCACCTTCGAGCATGACGTGCTGGTCGGCAAGCTGGTGTTTTTCACGGCACTGGGTACGCCGGATGACAACCTGTTCGACCTGCCGATCCGCGACATCGAGCCGCTGACGTTCCGCGGCAAGGCGTCGGACAACTCGTGGAGCAGTTGTGCCTCGTGTCATCCGTCGGGACTGTCGGACCGCGTCACCTGGAGCTTTGCGACCGGCCCGCGCCAGACTGTTTCGCTGGATGCGTTCTTCGCCAAGGACAATCCGCACGATCAGAAGGTCTCGAACTGGAGCGCCGTGCGCGGCAGTGTGAACGACTTCAACGAGAATTCGATCGGCGTGCAGGGCGGCAAGGGCTTCGCCGGCGATCCACCCAACCCGAACCTGTACAACCACGGCATCACGCAGGGCGGCAGCGATGCCCTCGACGCGATGACGCTCTGGGTGCAGACGGTGCGCACGCCGCTCTTGCCCGACCCGACCGACGCGGCTTCGCTGGCTGCCGGCCGCGACCTGTTCGAGGCGAATTGTGCATCGTGCCACGGCGGGCCCAAGTGGACCAAGAGCACGATTCTGCACCTCGACAACCCGGCCTTCGACGCGGCTCCGGTGGCCGGCAGCGTGCCGCGCGATCCGGGACTGCTCAACGCGGCCGCCCAGCTACGCTCGTACACCGTCGGGGCGCAGACCATCAACTACATGGAATCGGTCGGCACCTTCAACGCCGCCAACCCGCTGGAAATCCGTGCCGACGGCACGGCGGCGCTGGGCGGGCTGGGATTCAACGTTCCCTCGCTGCTGGGGGTGGCGTTCCACGCGGCGTTCTTCCACGACGGGTCGGCGGAGAGCCTGGACGACGTGTTTGCCGTGCATGCGCTCGGCGGCGGCACGATCGCTTCGACGCTCAGCGCGGCGGAGATCGCGGATCTGAAGCTGTTTGTGAACTCGATCGACGGCGCGACCGACACGTTCCGTTCGGAAGCCGACGACTTC